>NZ_JBFTKI010000006.1:0-240005 GCF_056395875.1 Arthrobacter sp. 05T45
ACGTGTGGCCGGTGGGGGTGGTGAGTTCGATGGTGTGCCTCGCGCCGATGCTCGAGGCGGATCCGGGTGCGGCTTCGGGGCTGGGGCGTGCTTTCCAGCCGGGGGTTTCTTTGGTGTGGTTGCAGGCTTCGCAAAGTCCGGCGGCGTTGTCCGTGGTGGTCGGGCCGCCGGTGTGCCAGGGCACGATGTGGTCCAGGTGGCGGATGGGGGCGTCGCAGTAGGGGGTGCGGCAGGTGTCGTCGCGGGCCTGGATGAAGCGGCGGTGCCCGGGTGGGAAGAGCCGGGCGCGGGAGTCCATGGCGATGAGCTCGCCGGTGCCGGGGTGGGTGTAGAGCCGGCGGAGCCAGGTGTTGAAGTTCCGGTCCTCGGCGTTCGTCCCGGCGCCGATGCGTTCCCGGGCCCAGGCGGCGGGGACGGTGCCGTAGCCGGGGAGCCGGGCCGGTTCGGCGTCTCCCTGGAAGAGGGTGCGGTCGGTGATGATGAGCTGGATTTCGACGCCGGTGATCCCGCCCGGGGTGCCGGTGGTGCGTTCGACCAGGGCATCGGCCATCAGCTGCCCGCGGCCCCTCGGGTCCCCGGCGGCGCGGAGGGTGTCGGCGTGCCCGTTCAGCGCCTTGTAGACGGCGACGCCGGCGGTCACGGGCAGCAGGGCGGTCAGGCAGGTCATCGCATCGGGGGCCGGGCGGAGGCTGACACGCCGCTCACTGGCGGCGTGCGCGGCGCGTTCGGTGACGGAGCGGGGGTCACGCCGGTACGCGGCGGCCCGGGCCGCGGCGACCAGGGACCGGTCACCGGCGAACGTCCCGGCATCGGCGGCGAGGTCGGCGTCGACGCCGGCCCGGTCCGCGGCGCTCAGGCACGCGGTTTCACGCACCAGCAGGGTGGCGCGCCAATCGTTGAGCTGCCCGGTCTGCAGGGCGGTGAGGGTGTGCGGCATCTCGGTCACGAGGGCTTTGGCCAGGCCCAGGAGCCGGCCGCCCCTGGCCGGGGATTCGCGCCGGGCCAGGGCAATCTGCGCACCGACCCCGGCGCCGAGCCTCTCGGCCGGGACCCCGAGCCTGGCTTGTTCGCGGCGCTGGAGCAGGTCGAAGGCCACGGCGAGCCGGGCCTGTTCCGCGGACGCGGCGGATTTCCAGTCCTCCAGTTCCCGGATCCGGTCAATGATCCCGGCACTGTCCGTGGGCGGACAGCCTAAGCCCACCGGCCCGGCGGCCAGCCGGCCCGCGACGGCCGCCTCCCTGGTGCCCGGAATGCCGGCGGCGTCGCTCGCGGCGCGGCCGAAGCCGGCGTCGCCGTGTCCTGCCGGAACCACTTCGGGCCCCTGATTGCCGTCCATGAATCCAGTGTTTCAGGGACCCCCGACAATAACGCGCCTGTACTCCTCAGCCGAAGCTAGGCGTCACGGATTGCCGGCGGACTCAGCGGTTGCGGTAGTAGTCCTTCCAGACCAGGCGATGGAGGGGGATCACCCGCGGCAGCGACCGTAGTCCGGGGATGAACGGCAGCAGGGCCAGCAACGCCGTCAGCACGAACATCGTGACGACGACGAGGGCATCGGCATTAGGCGAGCTCTTGAACGGTTCCACTTGGTAAAGGAGCGAGAAGAGCCACAACCAGGACTGCCCAGGCGTATCGCCGGTTTCGTTCATCACGCCCCACTGATCCCCGGAGAGGTGTTGGCTGGCCGCAAGATCCGGGAAGTAGCCGCCGTCGCCCAAAAAGAGGAGGCCGCGTGTGTAGTCCATGTTGTAGAAGTTTCCGCCGCTTTGCAGCACGCCGTCCAGACTGCCTTGGCGCGCCATCTCCAGCAGCGCTCCGGTCAGTGCAGGGACCGGGCCATAGTCGCCGTCGCCCACCTGGGCCGGGTCGTTATCCGGCGCAGCGGCAAGGGCGTCCGAATAGGCAGCTGCCCAGGCTGAGCGCTGCTGATCCGTGGCGGCCGTCCAGCTCGCCAGCTCTGCCGGCGGCGACGGCAGCGTCGCCAGCGGGGCGATCACGAAGTCATTGGCGGTATCAACCGGGAGGCGAACGCCGGAGAGGCTTTGAAGGTCCACGGGGCCGATCTTCTGCGTCGCGTCCGGGGTCGAGTTGTAGGGCGGCCCGTATCCGGCAGTATCGCTGGTGCCGGCCAGTTCCTTTGCAGCGGTGCCAACGAAATCCGCCGGGGCGGCCGTGGCCCACGCCTTGAGGCTCACGCTGGGCTCATCAGGGGACCCGAAGATGGCGGACACACCGAGCACGAGCAGGCCGACCACCACAACGCCGATGATCAGTTCCTTGATGAGGTCATATTCGCGGACGCTGCCCGTCCAGGGCCGGCTGGCAACGTCGTCTGCCTTCCGCCAGGAGGTACTGCTGTTTTTTCTGGTCATTGCACTGCGCCCCCGGATTCTGTGCCCCTGGGTTCGGTGGCCTCCGGAGGTTCGGTGGCCTCCGGGCGGTTGTGAAGCAGCTGGGCGTCGGACTCCGCGGCATCCAGTGGAGGTGCAACGCCGTGGACCCGGACCAGCAGGACGTGCAGGACCACCACAGCGCCCACGGCCAAGGGCAGCAGCGTGACATGCCAGGTGAAGAGCTGACCGACGTTGGCCACATTGAACCAAGCGCCTACGCCGACCGCGTTCAGCGCATCCTTCGCTTCAAAGGCAATCCACTGCGAATCGAAGTTCGTCTGGAGCAGATACCCGGTGAAGGCCGCCACGATGGAAACAACAAAGGAGATCACGCCGGTGATCCAGGTCAGCATCCGGCCCCCGCGCCAGGCCGCCATCCAGAATTTCAACCACAGGTGCACCACCATGAAGATGAAGAAGAACTCCACGCTCCACAAATGCGTGCTGTTGACGAAACTCCCCAGCGAGGACACGTGATACCACTGGGGTCCGTTCAGTCCCAGCACGATCCCGGAAACGATGATCCACAGCAGGGACGCGATGGCCCCCATGCCGAATACGTACGCCCAGGATGCCACGAAGCTTGGCTGGTCCTCGGGCAAGAGTTTGTCCGGCGGAAGCTTCCTCAGGAGCCACCGGCGGGCCCTGCCGGTCAAGGTGCGGGCGTCTGTTTCATCGACCTGCGCGCCGTGTCCCGGTGTTGCGGGGGCAGTCATTTCCGCCGCTTCCCTCCGGGAAAAGGCAGGACCAAGGCCAGGATGAACAAGATGATCATCACGACGATCACGATCAGGTTTCCGGATTGGATGGTGAAGCCGTCCCAGCCAAAATATGTTCCATCACCAACCATGCCAACGCTTGCCACGAGCCATCCAGACATGAGCTGCTCGATTCTTTTTAGGATGCCGGTTCAACTCCACCACTGTCACGTATCCGCAGACAGGGTCTTCTGCCCAGTTTAGGCGCCCTTCCGGGACCCCGTGTTGCTGTGCTGCCGTGGATTAGGCTGGAGCCGTGACCCGCCTCATTCTTGCCTCCCAGTCCCCCGCCCGCACCAAGCTGCTCCACAACGCCGGCATCGCCCACGATGTACTCGTCTCGGACGTGGATGAGGACGCCGTGCAGGCCCGCTACGGCGTGACGGATCCGCATGACACGGCCCTGTTGCTTGCCCGGGCCAAGGCAGAGGCCGTCGCGTCCCTGCCCGAGGCGGACGGCGCAATCGTGATCGGCTGCGACTCGGTCTTCGAGTTCGACGGCGAGGCCCACGGAAAGCCCTACACGGCCGACGTCGCCCGGGAGCGTATGCTCCGCATGAGCGGCAGCATGGGCGTCCTGCACACCGGCCACTGGCTCGTGGACTGCCGCGACACGGCCGTCGCAGACGCTGACACAGACGCAGACACCGACACCGACACCGACACCAACGACGACACAGACGGCGACGACGGCGCGCGCGGCACCGGCGCCACCCTGGGCTCGGTGTCCTCGGCCGAGGTCCACTTCATGGAGATGAGCGCTGACGAAATCGAAACCTACATCGCCACCGGCGAGCCGCTCCAGTGCGCCGGCTCCTTCACGATCGACGGCTACGGCGGGGCATTCATCCGCAAGGTCGACGGCGATCCCCACACCGTCGTCGGGCTCTCCATCTCCACCCTGCGCGCCCTGCTCGGCCAGGCGAATGTGGGGATCACCGAGCTTTGGACCGGCGGGGCTGTGGACCCGGCGGACGTCCGCGCCGAGTAACGACGGAATGCGTGGCGGAGTGAGCCAATTCGCCGCCCTTTGTGGCAACCCTACAAAGGAAGGGCCGTATACGCGCGGAATCCGCAAGTAATATCGGCGGAACCCTCAAAACCGCGCTAGGCTCCCTGAAGGAAAGAAGGAGACGCCTTGTCAGCAAATTCGGAGCAGTCCGCACCCACCGTGCCGGGATCAACGCAGTCATCTACAGCCGCGGGCATCCGCCGGCTGACCAAGGTGCTGATCGCCAACCGCGGAGAAATTGCGGTGCGCATCATCCGCGCCGCCCGCGATGAAGGCATCGCGTCGGTGGCGGTCTACGCGGACCCCGATCGCGACGCGCTGCACGCCCGGCTCGCGGACGAGGCCTACGCGCTCGGTGGCAACACCGCCGCGGAGTCCTACTTGGTGATGGACAAGATCATCGACGTCGCCCGCCAGTCCGGCGCGGACGCCATCCACCCCGGGTACGGGTTCCTGGCCGAGAACGCCGAGTTCGCCGCCAAGGTGATCGATGCCGGCATTACGTGGATCGGCCCCTCCCCCGCAGCGATCTCTGCCCTGGGCGACAAGGTCCAGGCCCGCCACATTGCCGAGAAGGTTGGCGCCCCGCAGGTCCCCGGCACCGCCGACCCGGTCGAATCCGCCGAGGAAATCCTCGACTTCGTGGACAAGTTCGGCCTGCCCGTCGCCATCAAGGCGGCCTTCGGCGGCGGCGGACGCGGCATCAAGGTGGCCCGCACCCGCGAAGAAATCCCCGAACTCTTCGAATCCGCCGTGCGCGAGGCCACCGCCGCCTTCGGCCGCGGCGAGTGCTTCATTGAGCGCTTCCTGGACGCCCCGCGCCACGTCGAGACCCAGTGCCTGGCCGACGCCCACGGCAACGTCGTGGTGGTCTCCACCCGCGACTGCTCGCTCCAGCGCCGGAACCAGAAACTCGTCGAGGAAGCCCCGGCCCCGTTCCTCACCGAGGAACAGAACCGCCGGCTCTACGAATCCTCCAAGGCCATCCTCAAGGAGGCGGGCTACCTCGGCGCAGGCACCTGCGAATTCCTCGTCGGCCAGGACGGCACCATCTCCTTCCTCGAGGTCAACACCCGCCTTCAGGTGGAGCACTGCGTCTCCGAGGAAGTCACCGGGATCGACCTCGTCCGCGAACAGTTCCGGCTGGCCCGCGGCGAGGAGCTCGGCTACGGCGACCCGGAAGTCCGCGGCCACTCGATCGAATTCCGCATCACCGGCGAGGACCCGGGCCGGAACTTCATGCCCGCCCCCGGCACCATCACGGTACTGAAAAACCCCACCGGTCCCGGTATCCGCGTCGATTCCGGCGTGGAGCAGGGCGATGTCATCAGCGGCAACTTCGACTCCATGCTCTCGAAGCTGATCGTCACCGGCGCCACCCGTGCCCAGGCCCTGCAGCGCTCCCGGCGGGCACTGGAGGAAATGGTGGTGGAGGGCATCCCCACCGTCATCCCGTTCGACCTCGCGGTCGTCACCAACCCCGATTTCGCACCGGCCGAAGGCCCCTTCAAGGTCCACACCCGCTGGATCGAAACGGCCTTCGTCAATGACATTCCGGCCTGGACCCCGACCGGCACCGAGGCTGAAGCGGCCGACGCCGGTGACCGCCAGCGCGTCGTCGTCGAGGTCGGCGGAAAGCGCCTGGAAGTCGTGCTGCCGGCGTCGCTGGGCTCAGTCAGCAACGCCGGAGGCGCCAAGCCGGCCAAGGCCAAGAAGCGCTCCCGGGGTGGCGGCGCACCCGCGGCCGCGAGCGGCAACGCCCTGACCTCCCCCATGCAGGGGACCATCGTGAAGGTGGCAGTCGCCGAGGGTGACACGGTCGCCGAGGGCGATCTCGTCGTCGTGCTCGAGGCGATGAAGATGGAACAGCCGCTCACCGCCCACCGCGCCGGGATCGTCATCGGCCTCGCCGCAGCGGCCGGCGAGACCGTGTCCGCCGGCGCCATCATCGCCATGATCGAGGACGGCGCCGCGGAGTAAGCGCACACGGCACGGCGACGGCGGACGGCAGGCGCCGCTGCCGGCCGCGGGCGCGCCTCTGGCGCGTCCGCGACCGGCCAGTAGAGACTTGGAGTGTGAAGCCATTCCTGCTCCTCGCCTCGCGCGCGGAAGACACCGCCGCCGAGGACGAATACCGCGCCTACCTTCGCTACTGCGGTCTCCGGCCCGAGCAGCTCCACCGCATCCGGATGGAGGCCGCCCCGCTGCCCGCGCTTGAGTTGTCCGACTATTCGGGCGTCATTGTGGGCGGCAGTCCCTTTACGTCCAGCGACCCGGCCGAGCACAAGAGCGCCACCCAGCACCGGGTGGAGCGCGAACTCGCCGGGCTGCTGGACTGGATCGTGGCCGAGGACTTCCCGTTCCTCGGCGCCTGCTACGGCGTCGGCACCCTCGGACTGCACCAGGGCGCCGTGATCGACAGGACGTACGGTGAAGGGCTCGGCGGCGTCACCATCAAACTGACGGCGGAGGGGCTGCAGGATCCCCTCCTGCGCGGGCTGCCGGAGAGCTTTACGGCGTTCACCGGCCACAAGGAAGCCTGCACCGTCCTGCCCTCCCATGCGGTGCTGCTGGCCAGCTCGGCCGCCTGCCCGGTGCACATGTTCCGGATCAAGACCAACCTGTACGCCACGCAGTTCCACCCCGAGCTCGATGCTGAAGGGCTCGTGACCAGGATCGATATCTACCGCCATGCCGGCTACTTCCCGCCGGAATCGGCCGAAATGCTCATGGATGACGCCCGGCAGTTCACTGCGACAGAACCGATGAAGATCCTGCGGAACTTTGTGGAGCGCTACGCGAGCTGAGCCCCGCCAACGAAGAAGCCCGGTGTGTTCAATGAACACACCGGGCTTCCTCTGTCAGGAAAGAGGGCCGGACGTCAGGCTACGTTGTTGGTGTAGTCGAGGTCCCGGGTTTCCTTGCTCACGAACAGGGCGATCAGCGTCAGCACCGCCATGGCGGCGAGGTAGACACCCACCAGCACGGTGCTGCCACCGGCCAGTTCCCAGAGCCAGACGGCGATGAACGGAGCCACGGCAGCGCCCAGGATGCTGGAGACGTTGTAGCTGATGGCGGAGCCGGTGTAGCGGACATTGCCCGGGAACAACTCCGGCAGGAGCGCACCCATGGGACCGAACGTCAGGCCCATGAGCGAGAAGCCGATGATCAGCAATGCCATGGCGCCCACGAATCCGGCGCTGAACAGCGGAACGAACAGCAGGCCGAAGGCGAGGATGCCGAAAGTTACAACAATCAGCATCTTGCGGCGGCCGAATTTTTCGGCCAGCGGGCCGGAGACCAGCGTGAAGATACCGAAGAATACGACACCGGCGATCAGCATCCAGAGGAAATCGTTCCGGCTGTAGCCCAGGCCCGGGACGAACGCAGCGGCAGCGGCCTCGGTCATCGGCTTGCCGGCCTTTTCGGCGGCGGCCTTCGCCGTGTCCAGGCTGGACGCCCGGGTGCCGTAGGTCAGCGTGAACGTGGTCATCAGGTAGAAGAGCACGTAGGTGGCGAGCATGATGAACGTGCCAAGGATCAGCGGGCGCCAGCTGGTCTTGAAGACCCGTGCCAGCGGCAGCTTGGCAACCTCATTGGATTCGAGGACCTTGGTGAAAGCGGGGGTTTCGATCAGCTTGAGCCGAACATAGAGGCCGATGATGACCATGACGGCACTAAGCAGGAACGGCACCCGCCAACCCCATTCCATGAAGGCCTCCGGCGTCAGGGTGTAGCTGAAGACCAGGAAGATCACGTTGGCGATGATGAAGCCGATCGGGGCCCCCAGTTGCGGGAACGTGCCGTAGATGGCCCGCTTGTTCGACGGGGCGTTTTCGGTCGCCAGCAGCGCCGCACCGCTCCATTCGCCGCCGAGGGCCAGGCCCTGGCAGAAGCGCAGGACCACGAGGAGTGCCGGGGCCAGGAAGGTCCAGCCAGGGACGGTTGCCGTCGGCAGGCAGCCGATCAGGAAGGTGGCAATGCCCATGGTCAGCAGCGAGGCCACGAGCGTGCCCTTGCGGCCGAACTTGTCACCGAAGTGGCCGAAGATGACCGAGCCGAGCGGGCGGGCGATGAAGGCGACGCCGAACACGGCGAAGGATGCCAGCAGCTGGGTCGTCTCGTTCTGCCCGGGGAAGAAGAGCTTCGGGAAAACGAGCACGGCCGCAGTGGCGTAAACGTAGAAGTCATAGAACTCGACGGTGGTACCGATCAGGCTGGCGACAATCACGCGGCCGCGCGAATTCACCTGCTTGGTGGACCCATGCTCCGCGGAGGTGGCAGTGGATGACATGTAGTAACGCTTTCATGAAGACCGGTCGGATATTTCCCCAAGAGCCCGATGCCCGGGACCGCCGGCTAGGGATTCGTATACGTCTGATAATAGTTCCCACCGTCCAGTCAATGGACAAATAGTCCGCTATTTGGACTTCGTGTCGTTGTCTCACGTGGTGGTCGTCACACCTATTCTCACACCGTCATAAAAGCCCCGATAGGCAAAAGTCACAGCGCGTTAATAAACCGCGTCCGTCCCGGAAACGCGGCGTCCCTACCTTTGAAGGACATCACCCCCCAAGGAGGTCTCCCAAGTGACTGCTGAACGCACCGCCGAAATCGGCACCGCAGAGGTCGGCGCCGCCAGTACCGGCGGCACCCTTACCCTCGACCACCGGCCCGGCCGCTGGATCGCCAACTGGGATGCGGAAAACAAGGAGCAGTGGGAGTCGGCCGGCCGCTCGATCGCCCGGCGCAACCTGAACTGGTCCATCTTCGCCGAGTTCCTGGGCTTCGTGGTCTGGCAGCTGTGGTCGATCGTGGTGGTCCAGCTTCCCTCCGCCGGCTTCAAATTCTCTACCAACGAGATCTTCTGGCTGATCTCCATGCCAAGCCTCGTCGGCGCCACGCTCCGGATCCCCTACACGTTCATGGTTCCCCGCTTCGGCGGCCGCAACTGGACCATCGTGTCCGCCCTGTTGCTGCTGATCCCCACGATCGGCCTGGGCCTGTGCGTCGCCAACCCGGCCACCCCGTTCGGCGTCATGCTGTTCGTGGCCGCGCTGGCCGGCTTCGGCGGCGGCAACTTCGCCAGCTCGATGGCGAACATCACCTTCTTCTACCCCGCACGGGAAAAGGGCTGGGCCCTGGGCCTGAACGCCGCCGGCGGAAACCTCGGTGCCGCCGTCGCACAGCTGGCCGTGCCGATCGCCATCACCCTGCTGGCAGCCGGCACCGTGAACCTGCCCGTCGCAGGGTTCATGTGGGTTCCGCTGATCCTGCTGGCAGCCTTTGGTGCCTGGAAGTACATGAACAACCTCACCAGCGCCAAGGGCGACGTCGCAGGTTCGCTGGCCGCGGTCAAAGAGCCGCACCTGTGGATCATGGCGCTGCTGTACATCGGCACCTTCGGCTCCTTCATCGGCTTCGCCGGCGTCTTCCCCAAGCTCATCAAGGACTACTTCCCGGCATTTTCCTCCATCTCCGTCGGCACCGTGGCCCTGTCCCTGGCCTTCCTCGGCCCGCTGGTCGGGTCCCTGGCCCGCCCGTACGGCGGACGCATGGCAGACCGGATGGGCGGGGCCCGCATGACCGTCGCCGCCTTCGCCGCCATGGCCGTCATCACCCTCACCATGCTCTGGACCCTGCCGCTGAAGAACTTCTGGCTCTTCCTCTTCCTGTTCCTGCTCCTCTTCACTGCCAGCGGCTTCGGAAACGGCGCCACCTACCGCATGATCCCGATCATCTTCGCCACCTCCAGCCGGGCCGCCCGCGCCGGGGCCAGCACGCACACCACCCAGCGGCTCGCGTCCTCGGCCCTCGGCCTGATCTCGGCCATCGGCGCCTACGGCGGATTCATCATCCCCCAGGTCCTCAACGCCTCCAACACCGCCAGCGGTTCCTACACCTCGGCGTTCTACGGCTTCGTGGGGGCCTACGTGCTGATGCTGGTGGTCTGCTGGTTCTGCTACATCCGCAACGCCAACCGAAATGCGATGGGACACGTCTAACATGACCAAAAGCGCCGACACGCACTGCCCTTACTGCGCTCTGCAGTGCGCCATGACGCTCACATCTCCAGCGGCTCTGACCCCGGCTGTCCAGCCGGGGTCAGACCCCGTAGACGCTGCACCGGGCCCCGCCACTACCCCAACGTCCGCGCCGCTCCTGACAGTCGCCGGACGGGACTTCCCCACCAACCGCGGCGGCTTGTGCCGCAAGGGCTGGACCTCCGCCTCGTTGCTGGACCACCCGGGCCGCGTCACGGAGCCCCTGCTGAAGGGCGCCGACGGCGTCCACCACCCGGTCAGCTGGGACGAGGCCCTCATGCGGATCGTCTCCGCCGTAAAGCAGGCCCGCCTCGAGCACGGGGCTGACGCCGTCGGCGTGTTTGGCGGCGGCGGCCTCACCAATGAGAAGGCCTACCAGCTGGGCAAGTTCGCCAGGCTGGCTTTGGGCACCTCACGGATCGACTACAACGGGCGGTTCTGCATGTCCTCGGCCGCCGCGGCCGGCATGCGCGCCTTCGGCCTGGACCGCGGGCTCCCGTTTCCGCTCGCGGACCTCGACACCGCCAGCACCATCCTGATGCTCGGCTCCAACGTTGCCGAGACCATGCCGCCCTTCGTCCAGCACCTCCAGGGGGCGCGCGACGCCGGCGGCCTGATCGTCGTCGACCCCCGGCGCTCCGCCACCGCCGCCTTCACCTCCGACGGCGGCGGGCTGCACCTGCAGCCGCTGCCCGGCACCGACCTCGCCCTGCTCCTGGGCATCTCCCACGCGGTGATCCACGAGGGCCTCGCGGACGCGCGATACATCGCGGACCGGACCACGGGTTATGACGCCGCGGTCCGCAGCGTCGGAAGCTTTTGGCCCGAACGGGTCCAGTCGATCACCGGCGTCCCCGCCGGGCTGATCCGTGAAACCGCCCGGCGGCTGGCCGACGGCGCCGGCAAGGGCGGCAGCTACATCCTCACCGGCCGCGGCGTCGAACAGCACGTGGACGGCACTGACACCGCCACGGCCGCCATTAACCTCTCCCTCCTGCTGGGCCTGCCGGGCTCCGCGCGCAGCGGCTACGGCACGCTCACCGGCCAGGGCAACGGCCAGGGCGGCCGCGAACACGGCCAGAAGGCGGACCAGCTCCCCGGCTACCGGAAGATCACCGACCCCGCCGCACGCGCTCACATGGCCAGGGTGTGGGGCGTGCCTGAACCCCTGATTCCCGGCCCCGGCCTCCCCGCCGTCGAACTGCTCAAGTCGCTGGGACAGCCCGACGGCGTCCGGTGCCTCTTCGTGCACGGCGCCAACGTGGCGGTGTCCGCCCCGGATGCGAATGCCGTGATCGCGGGCCTGCGCAGCCTGGACTTCCTGGTGGTGTGCGACTTCTTCCTCTCCGAGACCGCCGCCGAGGCGGACCTGGTCCTGCCGGTGACCCAGTGGGCCGAGGAAGAAGGAACCCTCACCAACCTCGAGGGCCGCGTGCTCCGCCGCCGCCGGGCCCTCACTCCCCCGCCCGGTGTCCGCAGCGAGCTGTGGATCATGACCCGGCTGGCCGAAATGCTGCACGCGCCCTCCACCTTCAGCGAGGATCCGGAAACAGTGTTCGAGGAGCTCCGGCTCGCTTCCTCCGGCGGCCTGGCCGACTACTCCGGGATCGACTACGCCATGCTGGACCGCGGCGAGGCCCCCTACTGGCCCTACCCCGCCGGGAGCGCAGGCACGCCGCGGCTCTTCCTGGACGCCTTCGCCCATGCGGGCGGCCGGGCAGTGTTCACGCCGGTGACGCCCCGGCGTCGTTCTTCTTCTGCGGGCGTCCCGTCCGCGGCGGACCGCCGGGCGGACCAGCGGGACGACCGAGCCGGCGACGATCGTCCCGGCACGCCGATGACCCTCATTACCGGCCGCCTGATGGAGCACTACCAGTCCGGCGCGCAGACCCGCCGGGTGGCCGCCCTGGCCGAAGCCCAGCGGGAGGCGCGGCTCCAGCTCCATCCCGCCGCGGCCGCCGCCCAGGGCATCGCCGACGGCGACTACGTCTCGATTTCCAACGAACGCGGCGTGGTCAGCTGCCGCGCCGAACTGAGCACGGACATCCGGCCGGAGACGGTGTTCCTGCCGTTCCACTTCCCGGAGATCGAGAGCGCCAACCGGCTCACAGAGGCGGCCACGGACCCTATTTCCGGGATGCCCGAGTTCAAGACCAGCAAGGTGTGGATCCGCCCGTCAGCTTCCCTGGATGCCCTGGCCGGCAAGCACAGCGGCGTTCCAGCCCGCCTTCTTCAAGCAGAGGAGACCTCATGACTGAGCGGATTGTGGTGGTGGGCTTCGGTCCCGTCGCCGCGAGGCTGATCGACGAGCTGCTGCCGGCCGTGCGCAGCGGCATCGCGCACCTGACCGTGGTCGGCGAAGAATCCGAGGCGGCGTACAACCGTGTGCTGGTGGCGGATCTTGGCGTCGGCCGGACGACGCCGGCCGCGCTGGCCCTCGCGGACGCGGCGGCACTGGTGGCCGACGGCGTCGATGTCCGGCTGGGCGTCCGCGTCCGCCGCGTGGACCGCGCCCGTCAGCGGGTTTTGTTGAGCGACGGCACCTCCCCCGGCTACGAGCGCCTCGTCTTCGCGACCGGTTCACGGCCGGTCATCCCGAACCTGACCGGGCTCAACCCGGACCCGGCCGCGCCGGTGCTGCCGCCGGGCGTGACCGCCTTGCGCGATCTCCGCGACGCGTCCGTGCTGCACTCTGCCGTGGCCGGCGGCAAGCGCGTGGTGGTCCTGGGCGGCGGGGTGCTGGGCCTGGAGACGGCCCTCGCCGCGGCCGAGGAAGGCGCCACGGTCACCGTGGTGCACAACGGCCCGCATCCCCTGGGCCGGAACATCGACCGCGGCGGGGGCGCCGTGCTCGCGGCTTCCCTGCGGAACTGCGGCGTGCGGGTGGCCGGCAACGCCCGCTCGGTCGGCGTCGAACACAACGCGCCCGACGGCGGCTTCTCCGCCTTGCTGCTGGATGACGGCTCCGCGATCGACGGCGACCTCCTGGTTCTCTCCTGCGGTGTCCGGCCGCGGACCGAACTGGCGGAAGGCTGCGGGCTCTCCACCGGTGCCGGGATCCTGGTGGACCACAAGCTCCGCGCCCACCACGAACCCCACATCTTCGCGATCGGCGACTGCGCCGAGGTCCGCTGCCCGGACCCCGAGTGCGTTCAGTGCCGGACTGCGAAGGGACCCTCCGGTCTGGTCGGCCCGGGCTGGCGGCAGGCCGAATGGCTCGCCGACTATCTGACCCTGCTGGCGTCCGGCGCCGAGGCGGAGGCCGAGGCTTTGCCGTCCCTGCCGGCGGAACTGCCGGGCGTGATCGTGCTCAAGGCCCGCGGCATGAACATGGCCGTGGCCGGGGACGTGTCCGCAGATCCCTGGGACGAGGAAGCCTTGAGCTCCGGGTCCGTGAACGGCCGGGCCCGGCTGCAGATCGCCCAGTGGGCCGACCCCGAGCACGGCCGCTACGTCAAGATGACCACCCGCGCCGGCGTGCTGGAAGGGCTCGTGGCCGTGGGCATGCCGCGCACCTCTGCCGAGCTGGTGCAGCTCTTCGAACGCGGCGCGGAACTTCCCGCCGACCGGTCGCTACTGCTGCGCCTGGACGGCCCGGACCAGGTCGCTTCCCCTGGTGCCGCCGACCCTGCCCGGACGGTCTGCCGGTGCGCCGGTGTCAGTGGAACGGCCATTGCCACTGCCGTATCCGAGGGCTGCGGAACGGTGTCCGAGGTATCGGCGTCCACCCGCGCCGGCACGGGCTGCGGCGGCTGCCACGAGGACATCAAGGGCATCATCGAGGCCCACTTTCAGGGGGCGGCTGCCTGAGTACTAACCCGCTGGGTTATCGAAGTTCCTCTGCCACTGGGCATGCTCGAGGCCCGCTTCCAACCGGCGGTCCGCAGTCCACCTGGGCAGATATTCGAGCGCTGGTATCTCGCGGGCAGGCTTGGACCTGTGCGTGGGCTCAGGCCGGGTCTGCACAGGCTTGGGTCTGGGGCGGGTCTGGACCTGCTTGGCCACAGGCCGGGTCGGGACGGGCTTCCGGGGGTAGCTCGACCGTGTGTCGGCTGTGTGGTGCCTCTTCCAGGCCACAAGCGCCCAGATGAAGAGTCCTGTCAGGGTGAGTTGCCAATAAGTGACCAGTATCCCGATGACGACCAAGATGAGAAATAGGGCGGGGATCCACATGGCGACATTATGCCTTTGGTTGACGCCAGGAGGTAGAGGCCTTACTCCCGTGGTTTGAGCACGGCGGCGCGCAAGGAAGACCCGCGCACCCGAAGAGAACTCCAAGCTGGTCTGGCCATCATTGAGGAGGGCCCCGACCAACGGTGAGGGCTCTGGCCGGTTGCGCTCCGCTAAGGCCACTCGGCCTTCCAAGCCATACCGAAGTGAACACATACCGGGCAGCCCGGACCTTGTTGAAACGCAGTGCACCAACCGCCCGCCAGCTGTAACCGCACGTCGGGCAAGTCCGAGTCCGGCCATTGTCAGTCAGACGCACGCTTGCGACACTTGGGGGGCTTAGATGGACGAAGGTCTCAGCTGTTTTCCCTACCGGCGAACAGAACTCCTGTTCGTGCGACAACGGTACGGGCAGTGGCACTGCCGGTGGGAAGCGGCATGCTTCGTTATCCGGCGCTACTTGGATTAAACTGGGGGCATTAAACCCCTTCGAGGACTGGTTGCCCGTGGAGACAATATTCTTCCTGGTCGTAATTCTCATCGCAGTGTGGATCCTGCTCGGCCTCTTGCTGAGACTCAAGAAGAGAACCCACCGCAAGGGGTCCAATTACTACGTGCCCACCTTCAAGGCCAACTTCGACACATGGGAGAGTAAATGGACCATGGACCGAAAGCTGCAGGAGAGGTGGGATAAGGCACGGTGGCAGCAGGAGTTTAACCGTCTGTAACTTGGAGCTGGCGGTCACCATTCCCCCGAAGAGGAACATTAAAGCCGCGGATGCTGTGAAGCGCATTCATGAACGCACGGGTCACCCTGCGGACGAGGTGCATCCCATTCCCCTCGCGGTATAGTGCGTCCGGCCACCCCGGACTGCGGGGCAGGCCAAGTTGCCACATACGGTTCGGCTGTCCCACGCCATCTGGGTTGAACAATAATCGGGCAGCCCGGAGTTCACTGCACTCAGCACCGCCCTGCGCCCCGAAGCGGGCCTTTCTCCCCTTGGCACGGCCGAGGGTCGGGGCTGCAATAAACGTAGGTTCCGTTCAGCCGCAGGAGGCATCCCATGAACGTCCCGGTCATTTTGGCGCTCGGCGCGATCGTTGTGTTCGCCGTCGTGATGGGTGTTGTCATGTCCCGCGAAAAGGATCCGCACCGGCGGGCGGCCGCGCTGACGCGCACCGGAGCGGCCGTCATGGCGGCGTTCACCATCATCGGGGGAATCTTCATCGGCGGCTTCGCCATGCAGGACCCGGGCGGAACAACCGGAACGCTGATCACGCTCGCCTGGGTGGTTCCGATGCTCATCCTCGCGGTCTCGGCCTGGTTCTGGCCGGCGGCAACCGCTCCCCTGCTGCTCGCCCTCGCCTCGGCCTTCATTGCCGCGTGCGTGTGGCTCGCCTTCGACCCCGCTGCCCTGAGCGCCTTCCTCACCGACAACGGCCCTCTCATCGCCGTCAGCGTTCTCGCGCTGGCGTTCCCGGCCGCAATCCTCGGCCTGAAAGTCACCGCACTGGCCGGCTGGCTGCTGGCGGGCCTGGGGGTGTTGCCGCTGTTGATCACGATCATCGGAAGGTCGGGTGCGGTCGGATCGCTKATCGCCGCCAGCCTGGTTCCCCTGGCCTGCGGGATCGCCTATCTGCTGTCCGCCCGGATGGCCAGGGCGGGTTCGACGTCGGGAACCATTCACCCGGCGGCCGCCTGAGGCTGCCGCACCGCCGCCAAACCCGGCCGCGTAACGCAAATCGGGCCGCGGGCAAACGGCGGGTAGCATCGGGGCCATGAGCGCCGACGACGACGACATCACCGAAGAACTGCTGGCCGACGCCGGGAAGCTGACCGGGCTGAGCCTGGAACTGCTCGGGCTTGACCCCCACCCGGACGACATGACGGCCGAGCAGCGGCTCCAGTTTGATCCCGAGGACCTGGCCGAGATGGCCGCCGTCTCCCCCGAAGCCCGGCGCAAAGCCGTGGGCCAGACCCGCCTGCTGGCCGGACTCCTGTGGAACTCGTCGAGCATCCTCATCGACCAACTGTTCCGCGATCTCGGAACGCTCAGCACGCTGGATCTAGCCACTCCCACCGACATTGCCGGGACCTCGGTCCTGTCCTCGCTGCCGCCACAGTTCGCCGCCGGCTACGACGCGAAATTCACCCAGAAATTCATCGTGGTCGCAGCCGACATCACCGCGTGCCTGGTCAGGGGCTGGACCGCCCCCGGCTGCCTGGCGGCGGAACTCGCCGTCCGCTGCCTGCTCGACCAGGCGGAAATCACCGAGGACATCTACGAACTCGACCTTCCGGAGGACTGGCGTGCCGCCGTCGAGGAAGTGCTGCTGGAGGACGCCGAAAGTGACGCACTGTACGCCGACGACGCCGACGGCGGCCCCAACGACGGAGGCGACGACGGAACCGACGTCGGGAGCCTGGGTTTCGAGCACTGGTTCCGGCCATTTGCCCCCGGCGACACGGTTCCGCCGTACGCCTACTCCTGAGTCCTACGGCTGGGCGGGCGGCTCGGCGGGCGGCTCGGGCAACCGGGCCAGGAAGTCCTCCGTGAAGCGCCGGACGCCATCCCACTCGGTGTACACGTAGTCACGGGAGGTGTCCGTGTCCGGGGATCCCTTGTCGCCGGCGATCTTCTTCATGACGTGCTTCTTGATGAACCCGTAATGGGTATAAAGCACGGCGCCGGCGAACAACCCGACGTGCGCGGGCCGCCACCCTGTGTCCTGCTCGAACTTCTCCACGTAGCCCTCCGCGGTCTGCTCGTCTCCGTGGGCGGCCATGCTCACCGAAACCAGGGCCGACGGCAAGCGTTCGAGCTCACCGCGGTTCTTCTTCACGAAGTCCGTGACGTACCCCTCGTGCTTTCCCACGTGCACCGAGGCCGCCACGATCACGCCGTCATAGCCGCCCGGAAGAGGGTCCGGGGAATGCTTGAGGTCCGCCGTCTCCGCCTGGTGCCCGTTCGCCCGGACCACCTCGGCGATGTACTCCACGATCTGCGCGGTTTGTCCTTCGACTGTCCCGTAGGGGATATAGATTTTGGCCATGTGCCAAGTTGACCTCGCCCGGCTGTGACGCACTACGGCCGAAGGTCCCGCGGGCGGCGACGCACGGCCCTCTTGACGCCCGCACTCTTGACGGCGGCGGCCTACCGACATGAGATGGACGAAGGCCCGGTGCGGTTCTGTTTCGACCGGCCGGTACACAAGCAGAACCCTCGATGAAAGGACGCAACATGTCCCTGCTCGACTCCGCCCTCTGGGACGGCAAGATCTACCTCAGCAGCTGGCGGCCCGGGCGCGGCGGGACCGGTGACGCCGTCGAACCAGCCACCGGAGAAACGCTGGGCCGCTATGGCGTGGCCTCCGTGGAGGATGTCCGCGAAGCCGCCGCGGTAGCCGCGAAAGCGCAAAAGGACTGGGCCGCCCGCAACCCGGAAGACCGCGCCGCCGTGCTCCGCCGCGCGGGACAACTCTGGGAGGAACACTCGGCGGAAATCCAGGCCTGGATCGTCCGCGAATCCGGCGGCATCCCGCCCAAAGCCGGGCTGGAAACCCACATCGCGGCCAACGAATGCTACGACGCCTCCGCCCTGCCCTCACTCCCGGCTGGCGACGTGCTGACCTCAAACGAGAGCCGCTGGTCCTTCGCCCGGCGCCGGCCCGTCGGCGTCGTTTCGGTGATTGCACCCTTCAACTTCCCGCTGATCCTCTCCATCCGCGCAGTCGCCCCGGCGCTGGCCCTTGGCAACGCCGTCCTGCTCAAACCGGACCCGCGCACTGCGGTCTGTGGTGGCGTCACCTTGGTCCGGGTGTTCGAGGAGGCGGGTCTTCCGCCCGGCCTGCTCTCCCTGCTGCCCGGCGGCGCCGAGATCGGCTCGGCCGTCGTAGAGGCACCCGAGGTCCGCGTCATCGCCTTCACGGGGTCGACGGCGGCAGGGCGCAAAGTGGGCGAGGCGGCCGGCCGGCTGCTCAAGCGCGCCCACCTGGAACTCGGTGGGAACAACGCAATGATCGTGCTGCCCGGCGTCGACCTCCCCAAAGCTGTCTCCGCCGCCGCGTTTGGCTCCTTCATGCACCAGGGTCAGATCTGCATGGCGTCCGGCCGGCATATCGTGCACGAGGACATCTACGAGGACTACGTCAGCGCCCTGGCGGAAAAGGCCCGCCATCTACCGGTAGGCGACCCAAAGAGCGGAACAGTGGCGCTGGGCCCGGTAATCGACGAGAAGCAGCTCCACCGGGTGGACACGATCGTTCAGGACGCGGTGCAGGGCGGCGCGCGCCTGGCCGCCGGCGGCAGCCACGACGGCCGCTTCTACCAGCCCACCGTGCTCGCCGACCTCGACCTCGCCAGCCCTGCGTGGAAGGACGAAATCTTCGGCCCCGTGGCGCCGGTGATGAAGTTCTCCACCGTGGACGAGGCCGTGGCCCTGGCCAACGACAACGAATACGGGCTCTCCATCGGGATTCTTGGCGACGTCGGCATGGCCATGACGATCGCCGACCGGCTCGACTCCGGCAAGGTCCACATCAACGAACAGACCGTATCCGACGAGGCCAACTCGCCCTTCGGCGGGGTCAAGAACTCGGGCAACGGCTCGCGGATCGGCGGCCATCACGCCAACATGGAATCCTTCACGGAAATCCAGTGGCTGACCGTGCGGCCGGACATCGCGCCGTACCCGTTTTAGGCCGGGTAAATGCGGGAGTTCCACGCCGCAGATGGCGCGGAGCCGGACTCCGCGGGCAGATCGGGGCGAATGTCCGGCGGTCATTCGCCCCGATCTGCCCGCACGATGGCCGGAGCCGGTCCGCCCGTCAGCCCGAAGTGCACCGCCCCCAGCGCCGGGCCGGCTACGGCTCCCTGTGTTCCGGCTGGTCCCGAGGATCCTTCATGCCGCTAAGTTCGAATGCCCGCCTTTCATGAGCTGAACATATCCGGGCCGCTTATCAAGCAGGCCCGGTGGTCCCATTTTCCGCAAACTACGCGCCGAACGTCCCATAAAACAGCACCCTTCCCAGTTAGGTGTTGCGACGTTGACGCGAAACCGCGGCCCCCGCACGGCGGTGCGCCCGACTGCCGAAAACGAAGAATCCCTGCCCGGATTCCCGGCCAGGGATTCTTCGCTCAGCGGAAGCGCACTAGTAGCCGGAGGGCTGGTCGAACCGCTGGCCGGCAGGGTTGGAGGGCAGAATTGTCATCACCAACAGCGCCAGGCCGCCGAGGAACGGCACCAGGACCAGCAGGATCAGCCAGGCGCTCAGGTTCACGTCGTGGAGGCGCCGTGCCAGCAGGGCAACGGACGGAACGATTGTCCCGAGCCCCCAAATGACAGCAAGGATCAAGCCGACAATGGCACCCGGTCCCGTCACGGCGGTTCCGGACGCATTAGTCGTCGTGCCGGTGCTGGTGATGATGTTGATGACTATCCCGACGATGAGGGACACCAGTGCCCACCACCAGTACTCACTGCGGCTTGCCCGGCCGGAGAAGATGGCGTATTTCTTGAAGAATCGCTGGACGGCCTGCTTGAGGGTAGCCCCATAGAGCGGCGCCCAAAGCGGAGTCTCTCCGGTCTGGGGCGGAAATGCATTCGGTTGCTGCGGATAACTCATGTAGTCCCCTTGAATGAGTGCGAATGACGAGATTCATCCTAGGGCCGCCGTCGGACATGAATGCCTGTTGGGCGGCGAGAATTTACACTGCGTTCACCCGCGCATGTGTGCGGCGCAGGAGGCTAGACCCGGATCAGTGGACGCGGAACCTCAGGCGCCGGTCAACCGTCGTGCTTAATCTCCCGGCTCGAACACCGCGGTTCCCATCATCAGGATGCCGCGCCGGGGTATCCAGAAGTCCCCCAACCTGTCCTGGACTGGCAAGGCAGCGGGTTCTCCCAAGTCGCGTCCCTTGAGCACGGCCCGGCTGTCTGCGACGAACCACATGCGCCGAGGGTGGACGGCAAATCGTTGGCCGTTGGGGGCGAGGCCAGTCAGGCCCAGGTGGCCCGCCCCGAGGAGCGGTCCGGCAACGGCACCCATGGCGCGCAGGAACGCCCGGCTGCGCCACAGCCGGTCCGGAACGGCACCGGACACCACCGTCATGAATCTGGTGATCGTCGTGGAGCGCAGCGTGAGCTGCCAGTGCAGCGCAGCGCCGCCGTCGACGTCGACCGTGAAAGCGTGGCTGCCGCTCCACGTGAGGGAAATGCGGGAGGTTGACGCCGAATCGAGGGCGGCGCCGAAGTACCGGGGGCACGAGAGTCCTGGGGCCACGGTGCCATGCATTGACCATGCTCCGGCGGGGTCGCGGATCCAGACCGAGGTGTACCCCGGCCCGATCGATGACCCGGCGAAGCGCCGCAACGCCAGTACGTAGCCTGAACTGAACGGAACCCCGGTGACGCCGAACCCGGTGAAGGTTTCTTCTCCCCCCGCGACGTCCCCCGCGGCGCCGTGCGCAGTAGAGCGCGCGGCGGCCCGCTCGGCGGCTTCAACCAGCGCCTGGGGACTCTGCATGGCATCAGCCTCCGGATTGCGGCGGGCCCGCTCTGTAACTCTACGTGCGCAATCTACATGTGGACGTGGAGCCGCCGGGCTGCTTCGGAGATGGAGCCACTCAGGGACGGGTACACGGTGAAAGTGCTGGCGATGTCGTCGACGTGCAGCTTCTGGGTCACGGCGATCGAGATCGCGAAGATGAGCTCGGAGGCGTTCGGGCCCACCACCACCCCGCCGATCACGGTGCCGGAGCCCTTGCGGGCGAAGATTTTGATGAAACCGTCGCGGTGGTTGCGCATCTTGGCGCGGGCGTTGCTGCGCAGGGACAGCTTGATGACGTCGGCCTGGTACTTGCCCGAATCAATCTCGGCCTCGGAGACGCCCACGTTCGCAATCTCGGGCGAGGTGAAGATGTTGGATGCCACCTGGTGCAGCTTAAGGGGCATGACACTGTCGCCCAGGAAGTGCGCGATCGCGATCCGGCCCTGCATCGCGGCGACGGAGGCGAGCGCCAGCACGCCGGTGCAGTCGCCCGCAGCGTAGATGTTCGGCGCAGTGGTGCGCGAGACGCCGTCGACCTTGATGTGGCCGCTCTCGGTCAGCGCGACGCCGGCTTCCTCCAGGCCGATGCCGGCCGTGTTGGGGATGGAGCCGACGCAGACCAGGCAGTGGCTGCCGGTCACCTTCGAACCGTCGCCGAGGGTGACCACGACGCCGTCGTCCGTGCGCTCGACGGTCTCGGCGCGGGCGCGGGAGAGGACCTTAAGCCCGCGGCGTTCGAAAACGCCCTCGAGGACCTCGGCGGCGTCGGTGTCCGAGCCCGGCAGCACGCGGTCGCGGCTGGAAATCAGGGTGACCTTGGAACCCAGGCCGTTGTAGGCCGAGGCGAATTCCGCGCCCGTGACGCCGGAACCCACCACGATCAGCTCTTCGGGGAGCACGTCCATGTTGTAGATCTGGGCCCAGTTGAGGATGCGCTCACCGTCCGGGCGGGCCGTGGGCAGCTCGCGCGGGTGGGCGCCGACCGCCAGCAGGATGGTGTCTGCTTCCACCGTCTCGGTGCCGTTGGCGGTGAGGACCTCGATGGTGTGGTTGTCCAGCAGCCTGCCGGAACCGATCAGGATGCGGACGTTCTGGTGTTCCAGCCCGACTTGGATGTCCTCCGACTGCTTCCGCGCCAGCCGCAGCAGGCGGTCGTTGATGTGCTTGAGGTCCGCGCGCATCGTGGGGGTGCAGTCGCCGCCGTCGAGGTCGAATTTAACCCCGAGCTCGCCGGCCTCGCCGACGCGGGTCATCAGATCTGCCGTCGCGATCAGGGTTTTGGACGGAACGACGTCGGTCAGCACCGCCGAGCCGCCGAGCCCCGCACGCTCGATGATGGTGACCTGCGCCCCCAGCGAGGCGGCGACCATGGCGGCCTCGTAGCCGCCAGGGCCTCCGCCGAGAATTGCGATGCGGGGTGAACTGAAGTCAGGATGCGTAGTCACAATCAACCATTGTCCACCATCTGAACCGGAGCCACCAAGAATCCGGGCCGCGCGCGGGTCCGGCCGTGCATGCTGGGCAGCGGGCCCCGGCCGCGATAACTTGTACCGGTGAGTACAACAGAATTCCTGAACACGGACCCTTTCGACGCCGCCCGCGCCGCCGCCGACTACATCGCCGCAGAGACGGGCGTCGACTCCCATGACGTCGCGCTGGTCCTCGGCTCGGGCTGGGGCGACGCCGCCGAGCTCATCGGCGAGACGACCGCCACCTTGTCCGCCGCCGAAATCCCCGGCTTCTCCGCACCGTCCGTGGTGGGGCACGTGGGCACCATCCGCTCGGTCCTGACCAAAGAGGGCAAGCGCGCCCTGGTACTGGGCGCACGCACGCACTACTACGAGGGCAAGGGCGTCCGAGCCGTGGTGCACGGGGTGCGCACCGCCGCCGCGGCCGGCTGCAAGACCCTCGTGCTGACCAACGGCTGCGGCGGGCTCAACGAGAACTGGACGCCCGGCACGCCGGTGCTCATCAGCGACCACATCAACCTCACCGCCACCTCTCCGTTGGAAGGGGCAACGTTCGTGGACCTGACGGACCTCTACTCCTCCCGGATCCGCGGGCTGGCCCGCGAGGTGGACCCGTCGCTGGACGAGGGCGTCTACGCCCAGTTCACCGGCCCGCACTATGAGACGCCCGCCGAGGTGCAGTACGCCAAGCGGATCGGCGCCGACCTGGTGGGCATGTCCACGGCGCTTGAGGCGATCGCCGGCCGTCACGCCGGCATGGAGGTCTTCGGCATCTCGCTGGTGACCAACCTCGCCGCCGGGATCAGCCCCGTGCCGCTCAGCCACGGGGAAGTCCTCGAAGCCGGCGAGGCCGCCGGCCCGCGGATTTCCAAGCTGCTGGCAGACATCATCGCCAAGCTCTGATCCTGGCTCTGGGCTAGGCCCCGCGACAGGTCCTGGGCCACCCGGCTGCGGCTATTCCGCGGCCAGGTAGTCCAGGACCTTTGCCTTATCCGCCGGGAACCGCCGCTCCATCGAGTCCGCGATCCCGGCGATGCTCTGGCGGGCCAGCGCCTGCCGCCAGGCGAGTTCGGCCTGGCGCATAGTCTGGGAAATCAGGCACGTCCGCGCGAAGTTCTCCTGCCGGTCCGGTTCCGGAACATTTCCGAGGATGGCCTCGCACCGGAACGCCGGGTCCTGGCCCTCCAGCGCCAGCACGATGTCCAGCACGGTGATATTTTCGGGCCGGCGCGCCAAGAGAAAGCCGCCGCGGGGACCCGACACCGAGTCCAGGACGCCGGCGCGGACCAGCGACTGAAACTGCTTGTTGAGATAGGCCGCCGGGAGTTTGTAGAACTCTGCCAGCCGGGCACTGTTCACCGGTTCACCGGGCGGTGTCCATGCCATGTTGACGCAACTGTGCACGGCCCATTCGACACCACGGCCCATCTTCATATTCCAGACGTTACGTGTCCGGAAATTTGGGTGTCAAGGTCCCGCGAAAAGCCTCGAGATGGAACTGAAACCCGAACTCCCGATTGTCTGGGCAGGAATCGCCCACGATTGGCGATAGTTTGGTTCCATGACGTCTTCTGATGCCGAACTCGCCCGCCTCCTGAGCGATGCCCGCGATTGGGCAAGCCAGGACCCGGACCCCGCCACCGCCGCCGCACTCTCCGAACTCGTCCGCCGCGCCGACGGGGGCGTCGCCGCGGCCCGCCAGGAACTGGCCGACAGCTTCAGCGGCACCCTGCAGTTCGGCACCGCTGGACTGCGGGCAGCCCTCGGCCCGGGTCCGAACCGGATGAACCGCGTGGTGGTCCGCCGCGCCGCCGCCGGCTTCACCGCCTTCCTCACCAACGCGGTCGGGCAGGCCTCCCCCGGCACCCGGCCGCGCGCCGTCGTCGGTTATGACGCCCGTTACAACTCCGACATTTTCGCCGAGGAAACAGCGGCGATCCTCACCGCGGCGGGGGTTGAGACCTTCCTGATGCCGGCAGCGCTGCCCACCCCGCTGCTCGCCTACGCCGTGCGGGCGCTGGACTGCGACGGCGGCGTCATGGTCACCGCCAGCCACAACCCGCCGCAGGACAACGGCTACAAGGTGTACCTCGGCCGTCACGCGGTGGAGGAAAGCGGCCGCGGCGCACAGATCGTGGCACCCTACGATGCCCTGATAGCGGCGAAGATCGACGCCGTCGGTGCCCTGGACTCGATCGTCCTGGCCGCGGACGGGTGGACTGTGCTGGAGCCCTCGATCGCGACCGACTACCAGCGCGCCGTCGCGGCCCTGGCGGTTCCTGAGCACTTCCCGGCCCGCGGGCTGAAGATCGTCCTGACCCCCATGCACGGGGTGGGCGGGGAAACGGCCGTGGCGGTGCTGAACGCCGCCGGATTCGACGACGTCACGCTCGTCACCGAACAGGCGCAGCCGGATCCGGACTTCCCCACGGTGAACTTCCCGAACCCGGAGGAGCCCGGGGCGCTGGATCTCGCCCTCGAGGCGGCGACGCGCGAGGACGCCGACATCGTGATCGCCAACGATCCCGACGCCGACCGGGCAGCGGTGGCGGCGAAGGATCCTGATACCGGCGCGTGGCGCATGCTGCGCGGCGACGAGGTAGGCGCATTGCTCGGTGCCCACATCGTGGCGCGGCAGGCCGCCAGTGGCGAAGCACCGGCCGGCGTGTTCGCCAACTCGATCGTGTCCTCCCGGCTGCTGGCGCGGATCGCGGCCGCGGCAGGCTACGCGCACGAGGAAACCCTGACCGGCTTCAAGTGGATTGCCCGGGTGCCGGGGCTGGTCTACGGCTACGAGGAGGCGCTGGGCTACTGCGTTGCTCCTTCGCTGGTGCGCGACAAGGACGGCATTTCGGCCGCGGTCCTCATTGCCGAACTCGCGGCGGCCGCAAAGGCCGAGGGCAAGACGATCTTTGACACCCTGGACGAGCTCTACCTGGTGCACGGGCTGCACGCGAGCGACCAGCTCAGCATCCGGGTGGCGGACCTCGGCCTGCTGGACGCGATGATGAACCGGCTGCGCGTGAGCCCGCCGGAATCGTTCGGCGGCTCCGGCGTCGAGGCCGTCACGGACCTTGCCGAGGGCAGCGAACTCCTCCCGCCCACCGAGGGCCTGCTGTACCTGACCCGGGACCTCAGCCGTGTGATCATCCGTCCCAGCGGTACGGAACCGAAGCTCAAGTGCTACCTGGAAGTCATCCGCAGTGTCGGCTCGGCCGCCGAGCTTCCGGCAGCCCGGGACGAGGCCCGCACGGCCCTGGACGGCGTCCTTGCGGACGTCCGCGAGGCACTGGGCCTCTAGAGCCGCACCTCAATGTACCCGCCCACAATCCGGGTACCGAAGGTGGCGAGGCGGAGTTCCGGGCTGCCGAGGCATTCTCCGGTGCCGAGGTCGTAGACCTCCTTGTGCAACGGAGATGCCACCGTGGGCCGGTCCCCGCGGGATCCGGTGATGCCCCGTGCCATGACGTTCGCCCCGGTGGCCGGGTCCTCCTGCGCGACGGCGAAAACCTCACCGGACAGGGTGCGGAACACGGCCACCTGGCGGCCCGCAATCAGTGCCGCCTCGCCCCAGGCGGGTTCCAGGTCCGCCACGGCGCACACCCGGTGCCAGCCGGCTGCGGCTTCAGTAATTTGGTCCTCAACGTCGTGTACGGCGGTTTCAAGTACGGCGGTCATCCCGGCCCCTCTCTGATACATCCCTTACGGGCTCAACCGCTGCTGCGGCCACATACTCAAGCTAGGCGCGCGGTGTTTCATCCGGACGCGCCGGATGTGTCCGGCGCGTAAAAGAGAGCTCACACGGCGGGAAATGCATTCGTGATGCAGAAGTTAAGATCACGAAACATAAGGGAAACTGAAGCGAAATTCCGGTTGCCTAGTCTGGGACGACAAGCTGCAGAGCACCGTCTGCGGCCCATGCGAAAGGCCCACCGTGACCGGACACCCCTCAAGCCACCCGAACCAGGGCGCAACCAGCGCCGCCCCGCGCCGTATTGTGGTGGCCGGCGGCGGCCCCGCAGCGCACCGGTTCGCCGATGCCATGCACGCCCGCGGACTCGATGGCTGGCACGTTACCGTCCTCACCGAGGAAGCCCACCTCCCCTATGACCGCGTCGCGCTGAGCAAGGCACTCACCGACAGCGACGTCGACCTCACCCTGGGCAGCGCTTCCATGTGGGACCACACGGCCCTGAACCTCAAGACCGGCGAGCGCGTCACCAGCATCGACGCCGCCGGCAAGACCGTCCGGACCGCGGCGGGAACCATTTATCCCTATGACGAGCTGGTGGTCGCGACGGGCTCGGACGCTGCCCGCCTGCCCATCCCGGGCGCCGAACTCACCCATGTGTACCGCACCCTTGAGGACGTCTGGTCCATCAACAAGGCCATCGCGGACCTCACCGCGAAGCTGGGCCGGAAGGTCAACGCGGTCACGATCGGCGGCGGTCTGCTGGGCCTGGAATCAGCCGCCGGCACCGAACAGCTCGGCGCCACCCCGATCGTCATCAACGGCTCGCCGTGGCTCATGAACACCCAGCTGGACGAGGGTGCCGGCCAGGCGCTCGGCCGGCTGATCGAGGCCAAGGGCTTCACCGTCCACGGCGGGGTGTTCCCCTCCGAGGTTATCTCCGACGACGACGGCCAGGTCACCGGCGTCCTCATGGCCGACGGCCGGATCATCGACGCCGACATCGTGATCGTCGCGATCGGCGTGCGGCCCCGAGACGAACTGTTCCGGGCGGCGGATGGCCCGGATGGGCAAAAGGGACCGCAGCAGTTCCAGCTCGGCCAGCGCGGCGGCGTCGTCATCTCCGACGACTGCTCCACGGAGGTTCCCGGCATCTGGGCGATCGGCGAGGTCGCCAACTTCGGCGGCATGTGCCTGGGCCTCGTGGCCCCGGCCAACACGATGGCCGAAATCGTCGCGGACCGGCTGCACGGCGGCGACGCGACCTTCCCCGGCTTCGACACCGCCACCAAGCTCAAGCTCTCCGGCGTCGACGTCGCCAGCTTCGGTGACGCCTTCGCCCGAACGGAACACGCGCTCGAGATCGTCTACGCCGACCCCGCCCGCGGCGTCTACCAGAAGATCGTCACCACCGACGATGCCAAGACCCTGCTCGGCGGCATCTTCGTCGGCGACGCCTCGCCCTACACCTCCCTGCGCCCCATGCTGGGCCGCGAACTGGCCGCCGAACCCGGCGCCTACCTCACCGCGGCCGGCGGCGGCGACGCCGGGGACGGAGTCTTGGAGATCCAACTGCCGGATGACGCGATCCTGTGTTCCTGCAACAACGTCTCGGCCGGAACCATCCGTGACACCGTCAACGGCTGCGGGAGCTGCGACGGCAACGCGCCGGTCCGGGAACTCGGCGAGCTCAAGGGCTGCACCCGCGCCGGCACCAGCTGCGGTTCCTGCGTGCCGATGCTCAAGAAGCTGCTCGAAACCGAACTGACCAAGTCCGGCGTCGAAGTCTCCAAGGCCCTGTGCGAACACATCGAGCTGTCCCGCCAGGAACTCTTCGACGCCATCCGGGTCCTGGAGCTGACCTCCTTCGAGGAGATCATGGCCAAGTACGGCACCGGCGCCGGCTGCGATATCTGCAAGCCGACCATCGCCAACATCCTCGCCAGCCAGAACAGCGCCTACGTCCTGGACGCCGGCCGCGGCACCCTGCAGGACACCAACGACCGCGCCCTGGCCAACATGCAAAAGGACGGCACCTACTCGGTGGTCCCGCGGATCGCCGGCGGCGAGATCACCCCGAAGAAACTCGGCGTGATCGCCGCGGTCGCCGAGCAGTACGGCCTCTACACCAAGATCACCGGCGGGCAGCGGATCGACATGTTCGGCGCCCGGCTGGAGCAGCTGCCCGAAATCTGGAAGGTCCTGGTCGATGCCGGCTTCGAATCCGGCCAGGCCTACGGCAAGAGCCTGCGCACGGTGAAGTCCTGCGTCGGCTCCACCTGGTGCCGCTTCGGGGTCCAAGATTCGGTGGCCATGGCCATCGCGCTCGAGCTGCGCTACCGCGGCCTCCGCAGCCCGCACAAGCTGAAGATGGGCGTCTCCGGCTGCGCCCGCGAATGTGCGGAGGCCCGGGGCAAGGACGTCGGCGTCATCGCCACCGCCGACGGCTGGAACCTGTACGTCGGCGGCAACGGCGGCGCCACTCCGGCGCACGCCCAGCTGCTGGCCAAGGACCTCGACGACGAAACCCTGATCAGGTACATCGACCGCTACTTCATGTACTACATCCGCACGGCCGACCGGCTGCAGCGCACCGCGCGCTGGCAGGAAGAGCTCGACGGCGGCATCAAGCACGTCGAGGACGTGGTGGTCCACGACACCCTGGGCATTGCCGAGGACCTCGAAGCCGCCATGGCCAAGCACGTTGACACCTACGTCGACGAATGGGCCGACACCCTGAAGGATCCCGAGCGCCTCCGCCGCTTCCGCTCCTTCGTCAACGCCCCGGACCAGAAAGACGATTCGATCACCTTCGTCTCCGACGAGCGCGGCCAGATGCGCCCCGCGACAGCGGAGGAGAAGGCGCGGGCCGGGCAGCAGCCGGTCCTGATCGGGGCTTCCATTCCGGTCCGAGCCACCACCCCGGGACTGCCTGACGAGAACGAGGTATAGCCATGCAGCTCACCATTGACCTCACCGGACGCGAAGTCCTGGTCACGGGCGCGGACCACGCCGCCCGTCAGGCCGTGCGGCGCTATGAGGCGGCCGGCGCCGTCGTGTTCCGCCTCAGCACCCCGCAGGGCGCCGGCATGGACGGCCCGCTGCCCGAGCGCCCGTTCCTGGTCGCGGCGGTCGACGACGGCCAGCCCGGCTGGGAGGCCCTCCTCGGCCGGTGCCATGCCACCGGCATTCCGGTGGCGGCCGAGCCCCCGGCCGGCCCGGCGGGCCACGTCACGCTGGTCGGCGGCGGACCCGGCACCACCGAGCTGCTCACCGTCGCCGCCGTCGCCGCGCTGCGCGATGCCGACGTCGTCTTCTACGACCGGCTCGCCCCGTACCAGGACCTGCCGTCCCTGACCTCGGCAGAGCTCGTGGATGTGGGCAAGAAGCCCGGCCACCACAAGGTCAGCCAGGCCGACATCGAAAAGCTCATGGTGGAAAGCGCGCTGGCCGGCAACAATGTGGTCCGCCTCAAGGGCGGGGACCCCTATGTGTTCGGCCGCGGCGGCGAGGAAGTCGCGTCCTGCGTCGCGGCCGGGGTTCCGGTCCGCGTCATCTCCGGAGTCACCAGCGCCATCTCGGTTCCGGCCGCCGCCGGCATCCCGGTCACGCACCGCGAAGTCAGCCACATGTTCACCGTGGTCTCCGGCCATGCCCCGCTGGCCGAGAACGAACTGACGCACCTCGCCGGGCTCGGCGGAACCATTGTGGTCCTGATGGGCATCGGCACCCTGCACCACCTCGCGGCCGGACTCCGCCGGGCCGGAATGCGGGCCGACATGCCGATGGCTGTCGTCGAACGCGGCTACCGCCCCGGCCAGCGCACCACGATCGCCGAGCTGGGCACCATCACCTCCGCAGCCGCGGGCTGCAGCAACCCCGCCGTCCTGGTGATCGGGGACGTTGTCCGGGTGGCCGAAGCCAACCGGGGCTGTGCCGAGGCCACGGCAGAGCTCGACCGACTGGCCGCATCACTGATGGAGGCGTAAGGATTCCCATGAGCGCACTGAACGCCGTCGCCGCAGCCCTCCCGGAGCCCGGCGCACCACTGTCCCCCTTGAACCCCGCCCTCGCCTCCGCACTGACCGCCGGCGCGACCGCCGGCGCCCCCGCGCCCGAACCCGCCGAGGACGCGACCGACCGGGACCTTCCCCTGGACGGCTTCCGGATCGGCGTCACCTCGCACCGCCGTTCGCAGGACCTCATCGAGGCCCTGGAACGCCGCGGTGCCGAGGTGCTTCACGCCCCGGCCCTGAAGATCGCCCCGGTCCGGGAGGACCAGAGCCTGATCGAGGACACCCGGGCGATCATCGCCGCCCGGCCCGATCTTTGCATCGCGACCACCGCCTACGGCATGCGCCGCTGGTGCGAGGCCGCGGACACGTTTGGCATTGGCGACCAGCTGCTGGAGACCCTCTCCGCCACCCGGATGTTCGTCCGCGGGCCCAAAGCCCGCGGCGCCGTGCGCGCCGCCGGGCTCGCCGACGTCGGAATCAGCAGCGACGAAACCACGTCCACGCTCGTGGACATGCTGCTGGCCGAGGGTGTGCGCGGCAAGACAGTCGCGGTGCAGCTGCACGGCTACACCGATGTCCGCCAGCTCGAGCGCCTGCGCATGTCCGGCGCCACCGTCCTGACGGTCACCCCGTACCGCTGGGTCAAGCCCGACGGCGCCGACCGGCTGCCCAAGCTGATCGAAGCCGCGTGCAGCGGCAACCTGGATGTCCTGACGTTCACCAGCGCGCCCGCCGTGGACGCGATGTGGAGCACGGCGCACGAGATGGGCGTCTACAAACAGCTCGTGGAGAGCCTGAAGACCACTGTGGCGACCGCCGTCGTCGGGCCCATCACCGCGCAGCCGCTGCTCGATGCCGGGCTGCATCCGCTGATCCCGGAACGGTTCCGGATGGGCGCCCTGATCCGGCTGGTCTGCGAGCACCTGGCACTCAACCACGTCCGCCGGCTCGACACCGTTTCCGGCAGGGTGGAGCTGCGCGGCCGGTCGCTGCGCATCAACGGCGAGCCGGTCGAGATGGCGCCCGCACCGCTGTTGCTGCTGCGCGCGCTCATCGGCGCCGGCGGGGCAGTGCTGTCCCGCGAGGCGCTCTCGGACCTGCTGGAGCTGCGCGGTTCCGTGCATGCCCTGGACATGACCGTCAGCCGGCTGCGGTCCGCGCTGCCGGACACCCGGCTGGTGGAAACCGTGGTGAAACGCGGCTACCGGATCCGGGTCTAACCCAACGCGGGGTCACATAGCGCCCATCCCACCGCTATCTATAGGCGCTAAGTGACCCCGCGTTGCTTTGCTGCCGGCCTTCGCGGGGTGTGACCCACGGCATTACCGGCCGGTAAATACTGGCGAACGGGCAGGGCAGAAGCGGCAACACCCGGGAAACACCCCGGAAAAATCGGACGCCTACGCTGGGGTTCATCAAGCACACCGGCCACACGATGGCCACCCAGCGAAAGGGCCAGCACATGTCCGCTCCGGCAATGTCTCCCACCTCCACTTCCTCCCTGACAGGCGCTTCGGCTGCCCCCGCCACCACGGCCGCCCGGCCCAGGATCGTCATCGCCGGCGCCGGCCGGGCCGCCCAGGCGCTCGTCCGGCAGCTCACCCGGACCCCGTTCGCCGGCGCCATCACGGTCCTCAGCAACCGGGACGACGCACCCGAGGAATTGCTGGAGCTCGCCGTCCTGCCCCAGGTATCCGTCCGCTTCGGCCAGCCGGCCAGCTACATCGACGCGGAAAACCGCCGCGTGACCACCGCCGACGGCATGGAGTTCGACTACGACGAGCTCGTCATCGCCACCGGTTCCGCTCCCGCCGAGGCTCCGGTGGAAGGTGCCGCCCGCTGCCTGAGCTATTCCACAATCGACGACGCCGCCGGGCTGGGCGAGGCCGTCAAGGACGTCACCCGGGTCCTGGGCCGCCGCCCCCTCGGCATCCTGGTCGGCACGGGTTCGGCCGCCGGCCAGGCCGAGGCCGTGCTCCGGTCCCGCGGCGTCCGCCCGGTCCGCACCACCGTCCGTCCCGCCGCCGTCGTTCCCACCGCCGCCGGGTCCGCCCTGCCGGCGTCGGGCATCGTCTTCGAGGACGGCTCCAGCATGAACGGTGACCTCGTGATCCTCGCCGAGGAGCGCATCGCCCGCGACGAGCTGGCCGCCACGGCCGGGCTCGCGACCGCTGCCGGCGGCGGGATCGTCATCGGCCAGGACTTCCGCACCTCCGTGCCGGGCATCTGGGCGATCGGTGACGCGGCAGCCTACGACGGCGTCCGGCTGGGGCTGCTCGTGGCCTCCGGTTCCGCGGCGTCGGTGTGCGCTTCCCAGTTGCTTCAGGCCACCATGGGCCGGGCCCTGGCGGCCGCCGCCTGACGTGCCGGGGAGGCCCGGCCGGGGGCATCCGCCGGGCACATTCCTATGGCAAGATGGTTCCCTGATAAGCCGCGCACCACGCGGCGCCGCCAGGGCCCGCAGGCCCACAAGGCCCGGGAAGGGACCGCCGCGTCCCAGGCCCGCCACGAAAGGGACCACCATGAGCCAAGAAGCCGCCACCGGGGGGATGCCCAACATCGCCTCCTACATCGACCACACCCTGCTCAAGCCGGAGGCCAGCGAGGCGGAGATCCTCAAGGTCTGCGCCGAGGCGGCGGAGTACCACTTCAAGTCGGTCTGCGTGAACCCGGTATGGGTCAAGACCGTCAAGAAAGCGCTCAAGGGATCCGGCGTCCTGACGTGCTCCGTGGTGGGATTCCCACTGGGCGCCACGCCGAGCGACGTCAAGGCCTTCGAGGCCCGCGGCGCGGTCCTGGACGGTGCCGAAGAAGTGGACATGGTCATCAACATCGCCGCGGCCCGTGCCAATGACAAGGGCGCGCTGGTGGACGACATCGCCGCCGTCGCGGCCGCCGTGCACGAGGGCGGAGCCATCCTGAAGGTCATCATCGAAACGGCACTGCTGGGCGATGACCAGAAGGTGCTCGCCTGCGAGGCCGCAGTGGAAGCCGGGGCGGACTTCGTGAAGACCTCCACGGGCTTCAACGGCGGCGGGGCCACTGCCGAGGACGTCGCTCTCATGCGCCGCGCCGTCGGCCCGGACCTGGGTGTCAAGGCCTCCGGCGGCGTGCGTTCCCTGGCCGATGCTCAGGCTATGATTGCTGCAGGTGCAACACGTATTGGCGCCAGCTCCGGTATCGCGATCGTCAAGGGTGAACAGGGTTCGTCCGCGTACTGACCGTGCCGGCACCGCCCACAGTTTTGAGCCCCCCGGGGCCGAGGAGGAACGAATGTCCAGCAACACCACCCCGTCCCGGCGCGTCGAGAACAGCCTCGGATCCAGCATCGCCCTGTTCGTGCCGATGATGGTCCTGTTCCTCGGTGCGATCTACTCGCTGTCCTTCCTGACGCTGGAAAACACCTGGCCGATGGCCGTCTGCCTGATTCTCTTCGCCGCCGCGTTCTGGATCCCGCAGACCCTGCTGGGACGCTCGGACTCGGCCGGCGAAAACTAGGCCACTCCTGACCCTTAAATGACTGAAGCTCCGGTTCATCCGGAGCTTCAGTCATTTAACCGGTGGCAGTCCTAGCCGGGCACCAGCGCGAACAGGCCCTTGACCAGCCCCGTGCCGAGGGCCAGGGCCGCGGGGAAGTGCGCTTTGGCCACCGCCAGGCCGGCGCCAAACATCCCCACCATGGCGTAGCCGCTTACCGGGATCAGGACGAACCATTCCCGCCGCGAACCCGCCCGGCCCAGCAGCGGGATGGAGAACGCCCCGTTGGCCCTCCAGATGTTCTTCAGCAGCGGCAGTTTCCGCAGGACCTTGGGCGGCTTGATCACCAGTGGCCAGAGCAGCGGCACTCCCCCGGTGGTGATCATGTCCCCCACAATGTGCACCAGCACCCCGGTAAGCATCGAAACCGGCAGCCAGGTCCACTGGTGCGGCGCGAACCACGTCACGAGTCCGGCCATGAGCAGCCCGACGATCCAGTTGCTGATCCAGCCGAATTTCGGGAAGAGTTTCAGTGCCTTCGCGGCGATGTTGATCATGAACATGCACAGCAGGCCGGCTCCGACGGACAGCAGCCCCCACTGGGTCTGCACCTGCCACTGCCCGGCGATCGTGGCCAGCAGCACGAAGAACGCCGCGCCCAGCACCGAATGAGTGCCCTGCCGGTGGCCCCCGCTGGCGTTCTCAATGCCGCGCGCCACCAGGTTGGACAGCGGCGGCAGCGCGTGCGCCACCGTGCTGGCACGGTGGTCCCAGTCGCAGACCAGCGCGGTCCCCGCCGTCGCCATCGCGCCGATCACGATTCCGGTGGGATCCAGGGGGTACCAGCCGAGCGCATACGGGCCGGTCGAGGCAATGGCTACCCACGCCGCGGCTCCCGACGCGGCGTGATGTCCTCCCATCATTCTTTTATTTCACCGCCGGTGTGGCAGAGACAGGGGCGTCGGAGAAGATGTTGCGGATCACGCCGTTGGCCCACTCCAGGATCTCGGCGTCCTGCAGGTCCCGGCCGCCGATCCTGGCCGTCTTGGGCTTCGGAACGAGCACGGCGTCCAGAGCCGGCTTCGCCTGCGCGCCGGGGTACATCCGGGTCAGGCGCATGAGCTTGGACTCGGGCAGTTGCGCCGGGGAGAACTTGATGAAGTTGCCCTGCAGCGCGACGTCGGACAATCCGGCCTCGCGGGCGCCCACCCGGAACCGGGCGACGTCGATCAGGTTGGTGGCCGGCAGCGGCAGCTCGCCGTAACGGTCCACGAGCTCCGCGAGGACCTCCTCGATCGCCTCGTAGGTGATGGCGCTGGCGAGTTTGCGGTAAGCCTCCAGGCGCAGCCGTTCGCCCGGCACGTAGTCGTGCGGCAGGTGCGCGTTGACCGGCAGTTCGATCTTCATTTCGGCGGCCTTCTCCTCCGCCTCGCCCCGGTATTCGGCTACGGCCTCGCCGACCAGCCGGATGTAGAGGTCGAAGCCGACGCCTTGGATGTGGCCGGACTGCTCGCCGCCGAGCAGGTTGCCGGCGCCGCGGATCTCCAGGTCCTTCATGGCCAGCTGCATGCCGGCGCCGAGCTCGTTGTGCGTTGCGACGGCCTTGAGCCGTTCCAGCGCCACCTCGCCCAGCGGCTTTTCCGAAGGGTAGAGGAAGTAGGCGTAGGCGCGTTCACGGCCGCGTCCCACACGTCCGCGCAGCTGGTGCAGCTGGGAGAGGCCGTACTTGTCCGCGCCGTCCACGATCAGGGTGTTGGCGTTGGAGATGTCCAGGCCGGTCTCGATGATGGTGGTGCAGACCAGGACGTCGAAGCGCTTTTCCCAGAAGTCCACGATGATCTGCTCCAGCCGGCTCTCGGACATCTGCCCGTGCGCCACCTCCACCCGGGCCTCAGGGACCAGTTCGCGGATCTTCGCCGCGGTGCGGTCGATCGTGGACACCCGGTTGTGGACGAAGAACACCTGGCCTTCGCGCATCAGCTCACGGCGGATCGCGGCGGAAGTCTGCTTGTCCGTGTACGGTCCCACATACGTCAGCACGGGGTGCCGTTCCTCCGGCGGGGTGGCCAGGGTGGAGGTTTCGCGGATGCCGGTCAGGGACATTTCCAGGGTGCGCGGAATCGGGGTGGCGCTCATGGCCAGGACGTCGACGTTGGTGCGCATCTTCTTCAGCGCTTCCTTGTGTTCGACGCCGAAGCGCTGCTCCTCGTCCACGATCACCAGGCCGAGGTCCTTGAAGCCGAAGTCCTTGGACAGCAGCCGGTGCGTGCCGATCACGACGTCCACGGAACCGGCCTTGACGCCGTCGGCGGTTTCCTTGGCCTCCTTGCCGGTCTGAAAGCGGGACAGCGGCTTGACGACGAGGGGAAAGCCGGAAAACCGTTCGGTGAACGTCTCGTAGTGCTGCTGGGCGAGCAGCGTGGTGGGCACCAGCACGGCGACCTGCTTGCCGTCCTGGACCGCTTTGAACGCGGCCCGGACAGCGATCTCTGTCTTGCCGTAGCCGACGTCGCCCGAGATCAGCCGGTCCATCGGGATCTCCCGCTCCATGTCGGCCTTGACCTCGTTGATGGTGGTCAGCTGGTCCGGGGTCTCCACGTACGGGAAGGCCTCCTCCAGTTCCCGCTGCCACGGGGTGTCCGGGCCGAAGGCGTAGCCGCGGGAGGCCATCCGGGCCGAGTACAGCCGGATCAGCTCGCCGGCGATCTCCTTGACCGCCTTGCGGGCCTTGGACTTGGTGCTCGCCCAGTCCGCGCCGCCCATCTTGCTCAGCGCCGGAGTGTCGCCGCCCACGTACCGGGTGACCTGGTCCAGCTGGTCGGTGGGCACGAAGAGCCGGTCGCCCGGGGCTCCGCGCTTGGACGGGGCGTACTCCAGGACCAGGTATTCGCGCACGCCCTCGCCGCCACCGGCAACCTTGCGCTGGATCAGTTCCACGAACCGGCCGATGCCGTGCTGTTCGTGCACCACGGAGTCCCCGGCCACGAGCTGCAGCGGATCCACGGCATTCCGCCGCTTGGACGGCATCCGGCGCATGTCCTTCGTGGAACCGGCAGAGGTCCGGCCCAGCAGGTCAGCCTCGGTCAGCAGCGCCAGCTTGAGCGGATCCAGGACAAAACCGCGGCCGACGGCGGCGGTGGTCACCTCGATCAGCCCGGCCTGCGGATCGGCCTCGAGCGTGTCCACCCGCGCGCACGGGATGTCGTTGTCGTGGAAGAGTTCGGCGAGGCGCTGCGCCGGGCCCGGGCCCTCGGTGACCACGACGATCCGCCACTGGTCCCGGACGCGGGAGCCGATGAAGTCCATCATTTCCGCCACGTCGCCCTGGTAGCCGCGGGGTTCCCGGGCGTGCAGGTTCAGCACGTCGACGTCGGGCAGCAGCTCCTCGTCGCTGGCCAGCGAGGTGATGGACCACCAGGAGACGCCGTGCTCGAGGGCCGCGGTGCGGGTTTCGGTCAGCGAGCGGAAGCTGGCCGAGTGCAGCGCTTCGGACGCCGCAGAGGTCAGATCAAGAGGTGCGGTGCCGCCGTCGGACGCCGTGGACCAGGCGGCCTCGAGGAATTCCTCGTTCGTGGCGGCGAGGTCGTGGGCCCGGGTGCGGACCTTCTCCGGCTCGATCACCACCGCGATGGAACCCGCCGGGAGCTGGTCCAGGAACGGCACCATGGCGTCCACCAGCACGGGGGCCAGCGATTCCATGCCCTCGACGGCGATGCCGCCGGCGATTTTCTCCAGCATGTCCGCGGCGGCCGGGAGCTGGGACTTCAAGGTCGCGGCGCGGGACATGACGGAGGGTGTGATCAGGATTTCGCGGCACGGCGGGGCATGGAGTTCGGTGGGATGGTGCAGGCCGGGCGCGGTCAGCGAGCGCTGGTCGGCGACGGCGAACCAGCGCATCTGCTCCACCTCGTCACCAAAGAACTCGACCCGGATGGGGTGGTCCTCGGTGGGCGGGAAGACGTCCAGCATGCCGCCGCGGACGGCGAATTCGCCGCGGCGGGTCACCATGTCCACCCGGGCGTAGGCGGCGTCGGCGAGGCTCTTGACGACACCGCTGAAGGGGGCGTCCTGGCCGACCGTCAGGGTCACCGGCACCAGTTCGCCGAGGCCGGCGACGATCGGCTGCACGACGGCGCGGACGGGGGCTACCACCACGCGCAGCGCACCGGCGGTGGATGATTCGGGGTGCGCGAGCCGCCGCAGCACAGACAGCCGCCGGCCCACGGTGTCCGAGCGCGGGGAGAGCCGCTCATGCGGCAGCGTCTCCCAGCTGGGGAACTCCGCGATCGTCTCGGCCGGCAGGAAGGCGCGCAGGGCCTCTGTCAGGTCCTCGGCCTCGCGGCCGGTCGCGGTGACGGCCAGGACCACGGGCACGCCCCGGCCAGCCCCTGCAGAGCCGGTTTCGTTTCCCGCCAGGGTCGCAAGTCCGTCCGCCATTTCCGCGAGCAGCGTGGACCGCATTCCGGCCGGGGCGCTGATCTGGTAATCCTCGCTGCGGGCTGCGAACCCGCGGGCGGCCTCGGCCTGGATCCGGGCGTAGTTCCGGTCTTCGGCGAGGACACGGCGCAAACCGGTGAGAGAGGGGCCGTTGAGGCTCATAGCTGTTGCTCCTGATGGGATCACGGGGTGCAGGCAACACGAATAGCCGAAATTCGCGAGAATCCCGGGCCCTCCAAGCCTACCGCGGAGCCTCGGGGCCCGCCGACGGGCCCGGCCGGCGGGACCTGCCCGGGGCGCCGCCGACGGGGCTAGGCTGGCTTCAGGAGCGGGCGGCCCATCCAACGCGGGCCGCGCACCGAATGGCTTGGTAGGCCACCCGCCAACTGCTGGCTGACAAGGAGTCACCATGAACGCCACAACCGCAACCCCCGAACCCGCTGGAACCCCTGCTCCAGCCCCGCAGGCAGCCACCGCGAAGGCCTCATCCCCTAAGACCGTGCTCGTCACCGGGGCCACCGGCTACATCGGCGGCCGGCTTGTCCCCCGGCTCCTGGAAGCCGGGCACAGGGTCAAAGTCGTGGTCCGCACCCCGGCCAAGATTGCCGGCGTGCCCTGGCTGGACGACGTCGAGGTGATCCACAGCAGCCTCGACGACGGGGACGCCCTGCAGGCGGCGCTCGACGGCGTCGACGTCCTGTACTACCTGGTCCATTCCATGGCGGCCGGGGCCGGCTTCGAGGCCAAGGAAAAGACGATGGCCGGGACGGCCGCCCGGGCCGCGGCCGCCGCCGGTGTGGACAGGATCGTTTACCTCGGCGGCCTGCACCCGGCCGGGGCCGAACTGTCCACCCACATGCGCTCCCGCGAGGCGGTGGGGAAGGTGTTCCTGGACAGCCCGGTGGACGCGGTGGTGTTCCAGGCCGGCGTCGTGATCGGCTCGGGTTCGGCGTCGTTCGAAATGATCCGGCATTTGTCCGAGACGCTGCCGCTGATGCCCGCCCCGAGCTGGGTGCGCAACAAGATCGAGGCGATCGCGGTCCGTGACGTCCTGTACTACCTCGTGGCGGCAGCGTCGCTGGAAGGACCCATCAACCGGACCTTCGACATCGGCTGCCGCCAGGTGCTCAGTTACGCCGGAATGATGCAGGAATACGCCGCCGAGGCCCGCCTGCCGCACCGGGTGGTGCTGGCGCTGCCGGTGCCGGCCCCCAAACTGGCCGGTCTGTGGGTGGCACTGACCACCCCCATCCCGCTCTCCATGTCCCTGCCGCTCGTCGAATCACTCCAGCACGACGCCGTCGCCGCCGAGCACGACATCGACGCGTACATCCCTGCGCCGGAGGGCGGCCTGACCCCCTACCGGCGGGCCGTGGCCCTCGCCCTGGGCAAGGAACGCGACGGCCAGGTGGAGACCACGTGGGCCAGCGCCGGCGTCGACGCCGATCCCCTGCCGAGCGACCCGGACTGGTCCGGACACGCCGTGTACGTGGACGAGCGAAGCTTCCAAAGCGACGTGGACCCCAAATATGTGTGGACCGTCATCGAAGGAATCGGCGGCCGGAACGGCTGGTACTCCCTGCCACTGGCCTGGCAGGTGCGCGGCTGGCTGGACAAGCTCACCGGCGGGGCGGGGCTGCTGCGCGGCCGCCGGCACCCGCACCTGCTGGCCGAGGGCGAGGTGGTGGACTGGTGGCGGGTCGAGCGGATCGACCGTGGCCGGCTGCTGCGGCTGCGGGCCGAAATGCGGGCCCCGGGCCGGGCCTGGCTCGAACTTTCCGTGGAGCCGGAGGGGACGGGCAGCCGCTACCGCCAGCGCGCCATCTTCTTCCCCAAGGGCCTCAGCGGCCGCCTCTACTGGCTCGCAGTGCTGCCGTTCCACAGCGTCATTTTTCCCGCCATGTCGCGGAATATCACCGCCGCCGCCCGGGATCTGGAAAACCTCGAATCGGAGCCAGCCCGGCACACCACGTAGGATGTTGGAGCCCGAAACGTCCACTTCCACATCACGGAGGACCCCCCTATGGCCCTGAGTGCATCCACCACCGTTCCGCACAGCGTCGACCGCGTTACCGCGGTTTTCGTCAATGAAGACTTCCTGCGCCACACGAGCGAACTCGTCGGCGGCACCCTGGAATCCTTCGCCATCGACGGTGACACCGCCGGCGCTTTCAACACCACCACGGTGCGGACCATCCCCACCACCCGGATGCCCGACATTGCCCGGAAATTTGTTGGCGAAAGCCTGAAGGTGACGCAGCTGGAGGCCTGGGAGGCCCCCGCCGCCGACGGCTCCCGGCAGAGCAAGATCTCCCTGAAGGTCTCCGGCGCCCCGCTGGACGTGAAGGCTGTCCAGCGTCTCGTGTCCGACGGCGGCAGCACCCGGATCGAGCTCGAGGGCGACGTGACCTCCTCGGTGCCGTTCCTTGGCGGCAAGATCGCCGACGCCGCAGAACCGATGGTCGGCAAGGCCCTGAACCTGCAGTCCCAGCAGGCCCAGGCCTGGCTCGAAAGCCACTGACCCCGTGGAACTGCCCGCGGTCCTCGCCGTCGTCCTGATCGTCGCCGGCGTCTGGTCCCTTGTTGTCTGGCCGCAGTTCCTGCGCCGGGTCATGAAGGATCCGCGTGCCCGCGACGCCAACGGCAAGGCCACGCGCTTCCTGACCGTCCATGTGGTCCTGGTCAGCATCTCCATGCTGCTGGGGGCCGCGACGGCGGCGATTGGCGTGGCCGGGCTGCTCGGCTAGCATCCGGCACACCGGCGGCGGCACGCGCACCCTGCGCCTGCCGCCGCCGGCCGCTAGAATCAGCAAAAAGGTGGACCGCTGAAAGGGGACGCCAGTTGCTACCCCGCCGCGTCGCCATCTGGGGCCTGTGCGCCTGCGTTCCGGTCCTCGGCCTGATTGCCTTCTGGCCGGTGCCCGTTGACCGGGGCGCGGCCACCTACCTCATGCGGTGGCTCCGGCAACTGCACAGCTGGGGCGTCCCTCCCTGGTTCGACTACGGGGTGGTGGAATTTTCCTCAAACGTGATCCTGTTTATTCCGCTGGGCGCCCTGGTCGCCATCATCCTGGGCCTGCGGCTCTGGTGGGGCGGGGCCGTTGCCGGGTTTATCCTCTCCGTCGTGATCGAACTCGGCCAGATGGCGTTCCTGCCGGCGCGCTTTCCGTCCGTCGCCGACGTCGCCGCAAACACGATCGGCGCCATGGCCGGCGCGCTCGTGGCCAGGCTGTTCATGGCGCGCCGTGAGGCTGTGCGATCCCGACGTCCACCACGTACCCTGTGAACAGGGCCCGACGGGAGGAAATCGGAACTATGCGGATCTCGGTTATTGGTTGCGGTTACCTGGGCGCGGTCCATGCCGCATGCATGGCAAAGCTGGGTCACGACGTCGTCGGAATCGACGTCGACGAACACAAGGTGGCACAGCTTTCAGCAGGCCACGCCCCCTTTTACGAACCCGTGCTCGACGAACTCTTGTCCCAACTTGAGGAATCGGGCCGGCTGCGGTTCACCACCGACATGGCGGCCGCCCGCGGCGCCGAGGTCCACTTCATCTGCGTCGGAACGCCGCAGAAACGCGGCGAAAACGGCGCCGACCTGCGCTATGTCGACGCCGCCGTCGCCTCGCTCGCTGAATACGTCTCCCCCGGCGACGTCGTCGCCGGCAAATCCACGGTGCCTGTGGGAACCGCCGCGGGCCTGGCCGAGGTGCTGGCGGAGGCAGAGCCCGGCGCCTCGCTGGTCTGGAATCCCGAGTTCCTGCGCGAAGGCCATGCCGTGACAGACACCCTGAACCCGGACCGGTTTGTCTACGGCACGCCGGACGGCAGCGAAGACCATCCCGCGGTGGCCGTCCTCGACAGGGTCTACGAGACTCCCCTGGCGGGCGGGACACCCCGGCTGGTGACGGACTACGCCACGGCGGAATTGGTGAAGACGGCAGCCAACTCGTTCCTCGCGACCAAGATCTCCTTCATCAACGCCATGGCCGAGGTCTGCGAAGCCACCGGCGCCGACGTCACCCGGCTGGCCGATGCGATCGGGCTCGACGAGCGGATCGGGCGGAAGTTCCTGAACGCAGGCATCGGATTCGGCGGCGGGTGCCTGCCCAAGGACATCCGTGCCTTCATGGCCCGCGCCGGCGAGCTGGGGGCGGACCAGGCTCTGACCTTCCTGCGGGAAGTGGATGCGATTAACATGCGGCGCCGGACCCGGGTGGTGGAGCTGACACGCGAACTGTGCGGCGGGTCCCTGTTGGGCCAGCGGGTCGCCGTCCTGGGCGCGGCGTTCAAGCCCGAAAGCGACGACGTCCGGGACTCCCCCGCGTTGAGCGCCGCCGCGCAGCTGCAGCTGCAGGGCGCCGTGGTGACGGTCACCGATCCCCAGGCCCTGCCCAATGCCGCCAAGCGCTTCCCCGAACTCCAGCTGGAACCGGACCTGGAGACGACGCTGCACCGGGCCGATGCCGTGCTGCTGCTGACCGAGTGGCAGGCGTACCGGGAGCTGGATCCGCACGCGGCCAAAGCCCTCGTGTCGGCGCCGCGCATCCTGGACGGCCGCAACGTCCTGGACCCTGCCAAGTGGCGGGCGGCCGGCTGGACCTACAAGGGCCTGGGCCGGCCCTGATGTGTTGCCGTCAGGCCGTCAGCGCCTGGCCGAGGGCGTCCTCCGCGGCCACCCAGGAGAGCATGGCGCATTTGACCCGGGCAGCATAACGGGACACGCCCTCAAACGCCGCGGCGTCGCCCAGCACCTCCGGGTCGGCCGGCACCTTGCCGCGCGAGCGCAGCACCTCGCGGAAGCTGTCAATGACGGTGCTGAGTTCCTCGACCGTCATGCCCTCGGCGAGGTCTGTCAGCACGGACGCCGAGGCCATCGAGATCGAGCAGCCGTCGCCGTCCCAGCGCAGCTCACTGACCTTCCCGCCGGCCACGGACACCCGGACCGTGATTTCGTCGCCGCAGGTCGGATTCAGCTGGTGGGACTGCCCGCAGCTGGCCTCCTTGGGCGCGTCCGCGGCGGCGAGGCCGCTGCCGTGCCGGGCCTTGGCATGTTCGAGGATGATCTGCTGGTAAAGCTGGTCAAGACTCATGGATGTCCGTCCTAGGCTTGGAAGTAGGCACGGACATCGGCGACCGCGTTCAGGAACGCGTCCACATCGTCCGTGGTGTTGTAAAGGTACGTACTGGCGCGCGTCGTCGCCGTCAGCCCGAGCCGGCGGTGCAGGGGCTGGGCACAGTGGTGGCCGACCCGCACGGCGATGCCGCGGCTGTCCAGGAACTGGCCGACGTCGTGCGCGTGGACGCCAGCGACGTCGAATGCCGCCAGGCCAATCCGCTCCTGCCCGGCCGCCGGACCCAGCACCCGGATCCCGGGGATGGACTCCAAGCCGCGCACGAGGCGCTGGCCGAGTTCGGCTTCCCAGGCGTGGATGCGGTCCATCCCGGTTTCGCTGAGGTAATTTACCGCCGCGGCGAGTGCCACGGCCTGCGAAATGCGCTGGGTGCCGGCTTCGAAGCGTTGCGGGCTGGGCAGGAAACCCGCCCGTTCCATCGTGACGGTGGTGATCATGGAGCCGCCGGTCAGGAACGGCGGCATCGCGTTGAGCAGCTCCGAGCGGCCATAGAGGGCGCCGATGCCGGTGGGGGCAAGCATCTTGTGGCCGGAGAACACCGCGAAGTCGACGTCGAGCGCCTTCACGTCCAGGGGCAGGTGCGGTGCGGACTGGCAGGCGTCGAGCACCACGAGGGCTCCCGCGGACCGGGCCAGGGCCACCAGGGCGGCCACCGGGTTGATGGTGCCGAGGACGTTTGACGCGTGCGTGAACGCCAGGACGCGGGTGCGCGGGCCGATGATGCCGGCAGCGGCCTCCAGGTCAAGGGCGCCGGCGTCGTCGATCGGGATGAACTTCACGACGGCGCCGGTCCGGGCCGCCAGCTCCTGCCAGGGGATCAGGTTGGCGTGGTGCTCCATCTCCGTGACCACGAGCTCGTCGCCCGGGGCCAGGGCGAACCGGGCCGCTTCGGGTCCGGCGCCCGGCAGGGAAGCGTTGAGGAAGGAATAGGTGAGCAGGTTCAGGCCCTCCGTGGCGTTGGAGGTCCAGATCAGCTCATCCCACTCCGCCCCGACGAAGTCCGCCACCGTTTCCCGGGCGTTTTCGAACGCCTCGGTGGCCTCGACGGCGAGGTGGTGTGCCCCACGGTGGACCGCGGAGTTCCGCTGCTCATAGAATTCCTGCTCGGCCTCGAGCACGCTGAGCGGGTTCTGCGAGGTGGCACCGGAGTCCAGGTAGACGAGCGGCCTGCCGTTGACGTGCTGCTGCAGGATCGGGAAGTCGTTGCGGATCCTCAGGACCTCCTCGTTTCCGAGCGCGGCGGCAGAGCGGCGGAGATGGGCTGGGGTGGCAACCATGGCGGAGACTCCTGGATCGGCGTTCGCTGCGGCGTACACCGCGCCGGCCGGGCGGCCAGCGTGCAAAATACGTCACACAGATTAAACCTAATTATCCCACGTTCCTGCAGCCCTCCTGCGCGCCCACCGCGCGGCCACCGCGCGGACCCGCACACCGCGGAACCCGGGCGGAGGTCCGCGCCCCGTTAGCCGGCTCCGGCGGCCATCGGCTCCCGCGGCGGTGCCCTTCGGCGGCCAAGACCCGGACCGCGACAGGAGCATTGCCCAAGGGCAGCCGCAATCAACCCCCAGCCAGGCGGGTTGGGCTGGTGCTGCCCGAAAATGGCAGACGACAACCGATAGCGGCCGCGGCGATGATCGCAGGGGCCGCGGGTGTGCGTCGCCTGGACCCATTGGCGGGAGCCGTGGGCCGACGGGATCCAGCAGCGGCATCCAAAAAGCGACATGCAACAGGGGCACCGGAACATCCGGCCGGCTCTCACTGCTACGGCGCAAGGCCTGCGCGGCGCAAGGCTCGCCCGACATGCCGGCGCGTGACGCCAGGGCCGGCGAGGGCTTGCACACAAGACGTCGTCACGCGCCGCTACCCCCTGCGGCGATGCCCGACGGCGCCGGTGTCAGGTCCGCGCTTCTCGATGGCGCGGACCCGCGTGTAGACCGATTAAGGGAGCCGGCGGCGGCTGGGGGGAGAGCCTCGGTCTCAGAAGGCTCTGACGCCGCCGGCTCCGACCTTGGCGCGCGGCTGCCTGTTGAGGCACCGCACGATTCCAATGAAGGAGTTAGTGGGAAAGATTACGGCCCGATCACCTCTAATGGTGGCAGTGGCCGCATCCGCAAGCAAGGAATTTGAGACCACACTTTCCTCGGGCCATGCTTGCGGTTGCTGACCGCCCTCAAGTTCCTCATTTTGAGACCTTTGTGAGCTGTTCGGGATGGGGCTGTTCGGGGTGGAGCTGTTCGGGATGGGGCTGTTCGTGGGACTGGCTTAAGTCAATCGCCCGAACGGACTCTGCACACGAGTAGCGTTTACCCGATTTCTGACGCCCTACTCGCCATGGCACTACTTGGAGCTACTCCCGCTGGTCCCGCAGGCCACCCGTGCTGTACGCACGCCACAGCCAGGTCACGCCATGCCGGGCCGGGCCGGTCAGGAGGGCAGCGGGCCGAGGTCCAGGAGGTCCGCCCGCCGGCCCACGCCGAGCTTGGCGAAGATCCGGGACAGGTGCCCCTCCACTGTCCGAAGTGACACACAGAGCGCGGTGGCGATCTCGGCGTTCGTGGCCCCGCCCGACACCAGTTCCAGGACTTCGGTCTCGCGGGCAGTCAACGGGGCGCCGTGATCGCTGCGGACGACCTCCAATTGCGACAACATTCCGGCCTCCACCAGGCGGTGATGGACCCGGCGCTGGACCGCGGTAAGCCGCCACCGCTCCGGGTCGTCTGCCAGGATCCGCTCGGCCTGCTGGGCGGCCTCAAGGGCAAGGAGCCCGTGCCCTGCATTGAGCGCGTCGTCGCTGATGCCAATGAGGTCGGACGCATCGGACGCCGACACCGCTCGCGCGTAGGACTCCACCAGCCTGGCTTCCGGGCCGTCGACTGCGCCGCTGCTGAGGGCGAGGGCTTCGGCGCCCGAGGTGTCACCGCCGCGGAGCGCGAGCCGCCTGATATCGGTTTCAACGCCCCGCAGGCTCTCGTGCAGGGCCTCGTCCGCCAGCCGCGCCAAAGCTCCGGCACCGCTCCCTCCGGGCCCTTCTCCGGGTTCAGCCGCCCGGCAGTACGCCTCTGCCAGCAGGTGAAGGGTTTTCGGCTCCCGGTACTCCGAGAGCCGGTAGGCCAGCACATGCTGGCTGGCCTCATGGTGGCGTCCGACGGCGCCTGCGGCGTAGGCCGCAACGGCGCGCGCAAACGGCAACAGACCTAACGGGTCGGCGATAGTAAGCTCTTCGACACTCAGCCGAAGTTCGGCCAAGCTTTCACGCATCCTGCCCTGGCGCAACCGCGAATAGCCCCGCATGAGGTGCAGCATGCCGCCGCTGTACAGCAGACGCCCAGGCTCACGGGCCGCGTAATCGTCCAGGACATTTCCGAGCCGGTCCCAGTCGCCGGCCCAGATCAGATTCAGGCAGTGGCGCACCACGAGGTCCTCGTAGACCAAGGGAAGTTCCAGGCTTGCGGTTCGGGCGCCGCCCCATGCCTCTCCGTCCAATCGCAGCCCTGCGCGGAGTTGACCTTGGGCGGTCAAGAGTTCGGCGAGGAGGGAAACTGCCGGGACCCGGATTTCGGGATAGGCGCCGGACGCGGCGATGAGTTCGCGCAGCACGGTTCCAACTGCCATGAACTTCCCGTCCCACGAGTGACTCAGAAGCTCTGTGGCCAGTCCCCCGGCAGCTGTCACGTCCGACGGCCGTCCCGCCGGAGCGCGCCCGGAAAGGTCGGTGCACGTTGCGAAATCCGCAGACAGTGAATCCCGGGCCCGCGATTCCAGGAGCCCTGGTTCCATGGACAGTCCAAAGGCCGGGCGGTGCGTCCCGGCGTCGGCTTCCTGTTGCCGGGCCGGCGTTGCGGACCCGAGCCGGGCTGCGAGGAGGGCAGCCAGGTAGGACGGCCGTCCGGAGGGCACCGGCTGTGCGGCCTCCAGACACGCCACAGCGGCCTCGGTGCGCCCCGCGATAAAGTGCGAATAGGCCAACTGGATCCGGGCCTCGGGGAGGAACCGGGCGTCCCGGATGGCGCCAGCCACCCGGGACGCGGTCGCAGGGTCCAGGTCCGTGTTCGCGGCGACAGCGGCCTGCAGGAGCTGGATCGGAGGGATCTCTACGCCGCAGTCCATGGACCAGCGCAGCCGGTTGAGTGCCGCTCCCGGCGCCGCGGCACGCGCTGACGGAAGCGACAGCACACTCGAACGCAGGGCCGAACTGCGGCCGGCCGGGACCCGCTGGCGGATAATTTCGCCAAGGATCGGGCTGGCGGGCCGTACCAGCCGGTCATGTCCCGTGGAGACGGCAATAATGCCCGCGGTGTCCAGGGCATCGACGGCCTTAGGACCACTGATCCGCAGAATCTGGGACAGGGATAGCGGTCCGGCCATGGCAACGATCGTGGCGGCGGTCTTTTCCTCCGGTGTCATGGAGCGCAACTGCCGGTCCACAACGTCGGCGGCCGGAACTTGGGCCATGTCGGGGTTGGCCAGCAGGAACCACACTCCGTGCCGGAGGCCCAAGGCGCCGCTGGCACGGGCATGCTGGATCAGGGACATCAGCATGAGCGGATTGCCGTCGGCCGCCTTATGGAACAACGCACTAACCCACGGAGAGACGTCGGCCCGCAGGACCTGCTCGCACAGTTGGTGGGTTCCGATCCGGCTCAGCGGGTAAAGGTCGAACTTGGCAATTATCCCGTCGTCCCAAAGCGCGAGGAACTCTTCCGGAATCATCGGCCCGGGACGGCAGGCCACGAGGATTCCCGCGGCGCCGGTCGCCGCCGCCTGAGCCAACTGCCGGACGGTCCCATGATCGAGGCAATGCGCGTCGTCGACCACAAACAGAGGGCGGTCCGCCTCGGATTTCAGGCTGCGCGCCATCGCTTCCACGACGGCTGCGTAGGAGTCGAGTTCCCGGTCAGGAAGCCGGGACAAGTACGGCGCCAAGGCACCGAAAGGAACGCTGGCCAGGGCCGGAGTGGCGGTCAGCCGAATCAGGCGGCGGTGGGGCTCGAGTTCGCGGATGGCGGCCTTGAGGACGGCGGTCTTGCCCGCGCCCGCGCCGCCGATGATGAGCGCACCTGATCGGGTGTCGTCACGCAGGCAACGCACCAGGTCCTTGACCAGCGCCGAGCGCTCGATCAGTGCCGAGGTCTCAGCCAGGCTTTCCATCGCCGGTTCTTCCTGCCAGTTTCTGCCCGTCTTGAATAGCCGTCCGGGTTGCCGCCTGCAGTCTGCCGGGCTCAGCCGAGCCTGGCGCTGTCTGCCGGAGTCGAGATGACATCTTTGAGTTCCGATCGGCTGGCGACGTGCAGCTTCGAATACACCTGATAGAGGTGTCCCTCCACAGTGCGGACGGATACGTGCATCTGTTCCGCGATCTTGCGGTTGGACGTACCGGCAGCGGCCCGGACCGCCACTTCACATTCCCTCGCCGTCAGGGTTGAGGTTGTAAGCGACCGCAGCCCGTTCTTCGGACTGCCGAACTTGTCATCGAGAGACTGCTGCGCCCGCTGGGCGATCCGCAGCGCGATGCGGTTGCCGGCGTCGTTCGCGCAGCCGACGGCTTTCCGCACCGCGTCCCGGGCGAACACGGTGTTGCCGCATGCCTCAGCTTCCTTGGATGCTGCCAGTAACTGCTCGCTGTCAGCCTCGCGCATGCCTTCGGCCAGCCGCGAGCACAGGGCCGCAAATTGTCCGGTCACCCTCCCGCTCAGGCTGCCGAGCTTCTGGCCCGTCTGGCGGTCTCCCAGCCGGGCCGCGGCGGACTGGAACAGGAGCGCGGGGGCCAGTGCTGACGTTTCGGCGTCGTTGCCCGCTTCGGCCGAGAGCGCACGGATGGACATTGCCCTCTGGCCGAGCTCGGCCTGGGCCGACAGTTCGAAATAGCGTGTGAGCCGTTCCACCAGCCAGGCCGCGGGCGGCCGGGCCTGGGCAAGATCGTCCAGTAGCAGGCCGGCCATTTCCTCTTCGCCCTGGAGTGCGGCGGCATAGGCACACACGGCCGCGGCCAGGCCGCCCAAAGCGTCGGGGTCCTGCGCCCGGAGCTGCCACCGGCCCGCCTGGAGCCGGGACAAGGCGTCGTCGAGGTGTCCGGCATGCAGGTCCATGACGCCGTGCCCGATCTCAAACATCCCGCCCAGCCTGGTCTGGGGCTCTGCGCCGCTGTACGTCTCCTCAAGATAGACGGACGTTTCCCTGAACTTGCCGGAGAGCAAAAGGAGGAGGAGGAACCTGCCCCTGATCTCACGAACCGCATGGTCCGGGAGCTGCACGCCGGCTGTGGCCGCCAGGATCTGCTTTCCGAGGGCGAGCGCCCGCACCACGTTGCCGGTGACGGCCAGGGCCTCGCTGCGCACGCTGGCGGTCAGGATCCTTGGTTCGCTGCCCAGGTCCCCCGCGTCCACGCCGTCGGTTATGGCCAGGACTTCGTCGTAGCGTCCACGGAAAGCGGCGAGCCCAGCCTCCGCCAGGCGCAGCCGCTCCCGGGCTGCAACGGCAACTGAACTCTGTGCGGCGGGCTCGGCAGCCAGCCGCTCGGCGAACTCCTGTATCCGGGCTTCGGGGTCGGCGCCCGGGGCGGTGCTGCGTTTGTCCAGTTCCACGCGCAGCAGCTGCAAAGCGGTCCACTCGGTCAGGGGAAGCTTGGCGCACGCGCCGTCATCCAGTGCCTCCAGAACCCGGCGTGCGGAGTCCTCGTTGTTCACCGAGATGTGGGCATTGACTGTTTCGATGGCCATCAGGGCAGCGGGTTCGCTTCCTTCGACCTCCTGGACAAATCGCAAGGCGGCCGCGTGGTCGGATGCACCGTTCGCGGCGCGTGCGGCGGCCAGGGCGACCTGGGAGCTCACCTCGTCCCCGCAATCCAGCGCCCAGGCGACGCCGGCCGAGCCGCCGGTGTCCAGCGCGTCCGATTCCTGGAGAACGGCCGTGAGCCGGCGGCGGAGTTCGGCGCTGCGCCCGGGCGGGACCACGTTGGCGACAATTCCGGCGGTCACCGGATTGGCGATGCTGACCATCGGCGGATGGTCATGGGTGACCCGGATCAGGGCCCGCTCCTGGAGCGCGTCCATATCCTGCGGGTTGGCGATGAGCATGAGGGTCTGCAGCGGGACTGCCCCGGCGAGTGCCAGCAGTTCAAAGACGTCGCGCTGGCCGTTGCCGAGCCGGTTGAGGCGTGCCTTCACGACGTCCCGGATCTCTCCGGTCAAGGCGATGGGGCCGTTGCCCAGGAACCATACACCGTCCTGGCGGATCACTGTGCCCAGCTTGATCTGCTCCCGGGCCAGGGAATGGAGGAACAAGGCATTGCCCCCGCTCGCACTCCAAAGCGCCCGGGCAGCGGTCAGGGAGAACCGGCCGCCGTATTCGTGGTGCAACGTTGTTGCCGTCTCTGCGAAGTCGAACGGTCCGAGGTCCACCCGTCGGAGCAGGTCATCCTTCCACAGGCCCATGATGTCCCCGCCAATGTGCGGCATGTCAACGCACGCCGCCAGCAACGTGACATGGGACCCGGCGCTCAACTGGGCCACCATCATGCTGGAGAGCTCGTCGAGGTCATGGGCGTTGTCCACGAAGAGGACGATTCGCCGGCCTTCGGATTTGTTGTGGAGCAGCTGGGTCAGTCCGCGCAACACCATCAGCGGGTGCTCGAGGTGGGAGGCGTCGAGGTCGTTGAGCAGGACGCTCAAGGCCCCGTAGGGAAGCTTGGAGGATATGGAGCTGCCCCTGACCTGGACTACCAGGTACTCGTCGCCGAGCTGCTCCAGGGCGCGCTGGGCGATAAAGGACTTGCCGGCCCCGTGGTCGCCCACGAGCACGATGCCGCAGCCGGAACCCGACGTCAGGGTCTCAACGATGTCGGCAACGACCTCCTGGCGGGTGAAGGGTCTGTCCTTACTGCGGCCATGACCGTTTCTTTGCGCCGGAAACACTATTTCTGTCTGGCCGCTGCCCGTTGGCAAGCCGGCGTCTTGCTGGAACATATGAGAGACCTTCGCAATCAAAGTGTGAGCGGTGATACCTCAACGGTAGGGACTACGCGTATTTTCGGTATGCGTAAGTAGTACTCGATTACCTAGCGAGTATTCCGCCCGCTCTACGTAGCTGTACTCAGTTGGACCGGCGCTGCCGCAAGGCCCAAACCAAGTAGTCGCCATCCCGCCGCACGTGTCCGGCGCCGGTAGCGGCCCGGACACCGGGGAAGCAGCCCCGCCACGGCCGGCCGGCCGGCGGACACGGACCCACGCGGCCTCTCCCTTGCTTGCCGCTAGTGCCCGACGATACCGGGAAGCTGCTCACGGCCCTTGACGTTGAGCTTCGCGTAGCTGCGGTAGAGATGGCCTTCAACCGTGCGCACGGACACCTGGAGCTCTGCGGCAATCTGCCGGTCAGTGAGGCCGCGTACCGCCAGCGCCACAATGTCGCGCTCGCGGCGGGTCAGTATGCCGAGCGAGTCATCGTTCTTGGCCGCTTCGTCGCCGGGAAGGTCATCGGCCCGGTCCAGGCACCGCTTCCGCTGGGAATTGGCCATGCGCTCCCTGAGGGTGTCGCCCGCGGCCCGGTAGGCGTGCGCCGCGGCGTCGTAGGCGAGGGCGGCAAAGGCCCACAATTCCGCCGCTTCGCAGGCTTTCGCGGCCTCAAGGAGGTCTGCGGCGTTGTCCGCGCTGATGGCTGCGGCGTAGGCGCAGATCGCGGCGGGCCTTGGCCCCTCGAGCCCGGCCCGGAGTTCGAGCAGCCTCGGCGCCGAGTCCGTGTCCCCCAGGGCCAGGCAGAAGGCCAGCGCGTCGAGTTCGAGCCCGGCGGTGTCCACTTCCGGGTAAGGTCGGCCGAGCCGCTTCAGTTCCGCGATGGCACCCGGGTAGTTCCCGAGCCGGGCCTTTCCATAGACCACGGCCATCGCGGCCAGCGAGCGCATGTACCGCGGCAGGGCCGCGGGTGCTGCCTCGAAGTCGGCGAGGAGTAGCTCCGCCTTCGTCTGGGCACCGACTTCGGCGGCTGCCGCGAAGGCCATGGCCGCCGTGAGCGCGAACAGCTGCTGGGGGTCGGTCAACCGCAGCGCTTCGAGCGCGGCACTTAGCGTGTTCAGGGCCTGGGCGGCCTTGCCCTGGTAGAGCAGAATGATGCCGTGCGCCGCGTGCACTCCCCCGCCGAAGGAAATCAGGTTGGGCCCGGATCCGGCGACGAAGCCGGTCAGGAGGCTTTCCGCCCCCTGCCAGTCGCCGGAGTGGATTGCGGCGGCCGCCGATCGGACGACGAGGAAGTCGGTGAGGAAGTAGAGCTCATCGTGATCGGCCCCGGCGGCCTCGATGGCCCGGGTCATCGCGGCGAGGGCGCTCAGTCCCTTGCCGCCGGCAAGGAGCCGCTCCGCGTCGAGGCAGAGCCGGAACGCCTGTACGAGGGTGTTCGAGTGTGGGGTGTTCGAGGGTGGGGTGTTCGAGTGTGGGGTGCCGGCAGCCGCGTCCTCGCCGGACGCCGCCGCGGCCGGGGCTGCCGCGTACTCGCCCGCCAGCGCCAGGACCATGGCTTCCAGAATCTCCAGCCGCTCTTCCGTGGCACGGTGAATGGCTTCGGCGTCGTCGGGCCGGGCCGCGGCGAGGCGTTCGGCGGCGCGTCGGAGCACCTGTGCCCGCTTGATGATCTCTGCCGGTGTGTGGCCCAGCGCTGACATCGTTGCGGCCCACAGGAGGGATCCGGCCAGGAGCCCGGGGATGCTGTTTCCCTGCCCGAAATCGGCGTCGAGGATGTCCCGGGCCGCCATGTAGTCGGAGGCGTTGTAGCGGGTCCGTGCTATCACGGCGCGGGCCGCCATCTGCAGTTCCGGATCCTTGACGAGGACGGCAGCCTTGCGGGCGAGCTCGTCCTCGTAAAGCCGGCTCGCCAGCACGGCCGCCCTCAGGAGCTGCCGGTCCTCGACCTCCGCGCCGCATTCGATCGACCAGCTCACTTGCCGCAGCAGTCCCTCGGCAGACGTCGGCTCGCTGTCCATCTTGCGCAGCAGGCTTTGCCGAAGTTGCAGGCTCCTGGCCGGTGAAATCAGGTTCCGCAAGGTGTCGCCGTACACGGTATGCCACAGCCGCAGCTCACCCGTCCCGGTGTCCGTGACCCGGATCAGTTCGCTGTCGATCAGTGATCCCACGGCCTCTTCGCCGGCCACCGACTCGATCAGTTCCCGGGACACGGGTTCGGCCAGCGCCACGAGGTTCAGGGCCTGCCGTTCTTCCGGCGAGCGCAGCAGCAACTGGCGGCGCACGACGTCGGTCAGCCGGTCACCGTGGCTGTTCAGGTGCCGGGTGAACAACCAGACACCGTTGCGCCGCAGCAGCGTCCCGTCGTTCCTGGCGTCGTCCAGGAGCCCGTTGAGGAGCATCGGGTTGCCGCCGGAGGCCTCCCAGAGGATCTCGGCGACGTTTGGCAGCACTTGCGAGCCGAGCTCGCCCTCCAGCATCTCTGTGGTCTGCGCGAGGGTGAGCGGGCGCAGGTCGTGCCGCTCGGCGATGCCTTCAAACCAGAGCTGCAGGAGCGGTTCCGGCAGTCCGGGCCGGGCCGCCGCGCCCACAAGCAGTTTCGCCCAGCCGGCCGCCGCCAGCTCCGCGAGGATTCCGGCCGTCGCCTCGTCGAGATCGTGTGCGTCGTCAACGACCAGCAGGAGGGGCTTCTGGGTGGCCCGCTTCTGCTCTTCCAGATGCGCCCACAGCGTCCTCAGCACGGCCAGCTGCGATGTTGCTTCCTGGACCGGCAGTCCGACGATGAAGGGACCCAGGACACCGTAGGGCACCTTGGTCAGCGACGCGCTGCCGTGGATCGGCACCGGCGTCACCTCGGGGCCCAGTTCCCCGACGACGGCATCGATGAGCCTTGATTTGCCCATCCCGCTGTCGCCGAGGACGAACACGGCCACATGGCTGCCGCCCTGGAGGGCTTCCACTGCAGACATCAAATCTTCCGACCTCCCGGTCAAGGCGCGGGCCGGCGCCGTGCCGGGGTTTCCCGCCGGCCCCTTAGATGAGTCCAAGCAGATCACTTCGCGAAGAAACGCCGAGCTTCGTGAACACCTGGTACAAGTGGCCCTCCACGGTCCTGACGGAAATGCCCACTTCCAGGGCGATGTCCTTGTTGGAGACCCCGTTCCCGGCCAGGGTGGCGATTTGCCGCTCCCGGTCTGTCAGCAGCGGGCCCTTGTTGCGCGGCATGACGGGCAGCGCCGGTACGGACTCCGAGAGGCTCTCCAGCATGCTGTAGGCGGCGTTGGCGCTGGCGGTCAGCCCGGCGCCCTTCGCGAAGTCGAATGCGAGCGCGGCGCACCGGGCCTGGACGGCGTCCAGTTCGAGGCCCGCGGCCTGCCCGGCGGCTTCGAGCATGATCGCGGCGTCCTTCTTCCGGCTGCCGACGGCGACCGTCCGGGACAGCTCGGCCAGCGGCCCCTGCCGCAGCCCGGCGATTTCCTCCATGAAAAGAAAATCCTTGACGGTGCCGTTGACGGTGGCCCCGAGCATGCAGATGCCGGCCAGGGTGTAGCGGCCCTTCCGGAAATGCTCCTCCGCGGTCCGTATCAGCCGGTCCTTGGCTTCGGGGTCACCGAGCCACCGCGACGCCATATCCATGCAGAACTCGGTGGAACTGCCGACCGTGAAGCGGGCAGGGCCGTCAGCCGAGCGGGCCCGGTCCAGGTAGATCGTGGCCTGGACCGAGTTGCCGGTCTGGGCGTAGGCAAAAGCAGTAGCGGCGTAGGCCTGGCGCAGGGACTGCAGGCTCGCCCGGACCTCCAGCTGGGCGATCGCGGCCAGCAACGGATCCAGAGCCATGTACCCGCGGCCGGCATAGACATAGGCGAGTCCGACGGCGAGGTCCGTTGCGGCGCTGCCGGAATGCAGCCCGTGCCCGGCCCGGCCGCTCGCGTCCTTGAGCATGTCGATGGCTTGGCGCCACAGGCCCGAGAGGAGCAGCACGTTGAAAGAGCGCCAGGCGAAGTTTTCCCGGATGCGCGGCACGTTGGACCACTCGCCCAGCTGTCCGCCGATTTCCCGCATGAGTTTGCGGGCGTCGAGTTCGTGGCCGGTCATGGACCAGGCCTCCATCAGGATGATGGCCGACCTGAGCCGGTGCACGGGATCGGCGCCGGGCACGTCCGTGGTGGCCGCGGTGGTAAGCCGCTGCATCATGGGCTGGAAATCCCCGATGAAAGAGAAATAGTTGAACTCGCACAGATCCAGGCAGAGCCCCGCCCGGGCAAGCGCCGCAGGGGCGGGGGACGGCTCGTCCAGGCTCAGGTCCTGGAGCCGTACCCTGGCCTGCCCAAGCAGTTCGGGGACCTGGCCGGAGCGGTCGTCCAGCCACGCCATGCAGTCAGCCTTCGCCGCGATGAATTCGGCAAAGTTCTCGGCCGCAAGGCCGTTGACCTGCCGTTCGGAGACGTCGTCCAGCGCGGACATGGCCTGCAGCGGCAGGCCGAGCTGGAGGTAGGCAGCCGATTTCTGGAGCTGCCCTTCGGCCCATTCAGGGTCCGAGGGAGAGAGGCTGCCGGCGCATTTAAGGGCAAATTTCGGGTCGAAGAGCTTGACGGCGGCACTGGCAGCCGCGACGGCGTGGGCGGGGGCCAGCTGGGCGTGGCAGTCGTGGGTCCACGCCGCGTAGGCCAGCAGGTCTTCGACTGTCAGTTCGTCCAGTTCATGTTCCTGGTGTCCGGGGACCTTGTCCCGGAGCTCCAGCCGGCGCTCCACACTGAGCCAGTTGCGGACAATGTCGCCGAGGTAGCGGTCGCCCAGTGTAACGAGGTGCCGGTCCGCGCGGTCGACCACGATCTGGCCGGCCTCTTCCATGTCGGCGATGACACCGGGGCTGTACATCCTGGCGAGCCGGGACAGGGGCAGGGTCCGGGCGCAGGAGAGGACGTCGATGACCTCCCGGGCCTCGGGTGTTTCCCTGGCATACCTGGCCCGGACGATATCCTCCAGCGCCGTGCGGCCATCCAGCACAACCTCATCGAGCAGTGTCCACACGGATCCGGACAGGACCAGGTTTCCGCGTTCGATTTGTTCGGAGACGACGGCCTGCAGGAGCGTGGGGCTGCCGCCGACCAGCTGGTGCAGCTGGCTTGCCAGGGCGGTCGAGACCCGATGGCCCAAAGCTGACTGCAGGACCTCCAGCGTCTCGAGCTCGGTCAGGTTGGCGAGCCGGACCTCGGCGAGCTGGCCGGAAGTGATGAGCCAGTAGAAATCGGGCGGAAGGTCAGTGGTGCGCTGGGCCGTTGCGATCAACCGGGCGGTCCGGGTCTGGAGCAGGTTGAGCAGGACCCCGGTGCTGAGTTCATCGAGGGCGCCGGCGTTGTCGAGCAGGATCACGCACTGGCGGCCGGCGGCGTCGTCGCGGATCAGCGAGGTAATGCCGTGCAGGATGGCGGTCGGCGAGCCCAGGGAACTCTGCGGGAGCCGCGCAAGGGTGAAGGCGAGGCAGCCGTACGGCGTTGCCGAACCCGGCCCCGAACTGCGGAGCTGGATGGTGTACACCTCGGGGCCGAAGCCCGCGAGGGCGGTCCGGCCGACAAGCGTTTTGCCCACGCCGCGGTCGCCGGTGATGACGACGCCCATCCGGTCCTGGGCAAGCAGTTCCTGGCGGACACGCTCGGCATCAGCGTTCCGCGCCAAACCGGACCAGCCGTGTCTCGCGACCTGGCCGGCAGCATGTTCTTCTTCGGCGGGTGCCAATGTAGTGGAAACATTCCCCCAGCCCAGCGAATCCCTCGACATGTAGTTTCCTTCGTACCGCTTTGCAGACAGCAACCCCGGACTGCCCACTTAGAAGTAGCGTATCCCTATCCCCCGACGTGAGAGTAGACAGATCATAGCTGGAATGCGGAAAGCTTGGAAAGGAAACACGCAATCGGCATGCAACTTAGTCGCCGCCCGCCTGCCGCCGGCCCGGGCCGGCCCGCGGTCGGGGCGTTTCGGCTGCGTGCTGTTTTGCCTGCGTTTTACGTCCGGGAGGGGCTACGTCGCCTTGGCGGGGTGGAACTTTTGTTGGGCGGCGGTGAGGCCGTCCCGGACCAGGACTTCGACGGCGTCGGCAGCTGAGTCGATGAGGAAGGCCAGTTCTTTTTTCTCCGGCGCGGAAAAGTCACGCAGGACAAAGTCCGCGGTCTCCATCCGTCCGGGCGGACGCCCGACGCCGACCCGCACGCGCAGGTAGTCCTTGGTGGCCAGGGCCTTGGAGATGTCGCGCAGTCCGTTGTGGCCGCCTTCGCCGCCGCCGATCTTGAGCCGCACGGTGTCGAAGGGGATGTCGATCTCGTCATGGACGGCAATGACGTGGGCCGGATCGATGCCGTAGAACTGGGCCAGGGCAGACACCGGGCCGCCGGAGACGTTCATGTATGACAGCGGCTTGGCCAGCACGATCCGGGGTCCGCCGATGCCCAGGCGCCCTTCGAGGACCTGGGCACGCGATTTGTGCGATTTGAAGCCACCGCCGACGCGCGAGGCGAGTTCGTCCAGGACCATCTGGCCGACGTTGTGCCGGTTGTGGCTGTACTCGGATCCGGGGTTGCCAAGGCCTACGATCAGCCAGGTGTCGGTCATGGGTCAGTCCTTCGGTGGGACGCAGCCGGGGGCGCGGCCAGTGGGGCGGGTCAGGTGGGGCGGGTCAAGTGGGTCGGGGCAGGTGGGTCGGGGCAGGTGGGTCGGGGCAGGCAGCCGGCTACGGGGCGCGTACGGCGCGGGATACGGCATCAGAGACGACGGCGGCCGGGCCCCTGAGGGACCCGGCCGCCGTCTAATTCAACGGAATTACTCGGCTGCTGCTTCGGCTGACGGTGCGGCTGCTTCGCCCTCTTCGCCCTCTTCGACGTTTTCGGTGGCCTCGGAGATGTTGACGACGAGCGCTTCGGGGTCGGCCAGCAGGGTGGAACCCTTCGGCAGGACGAGGTCGGAAGCGTGGATGTGCTCGCCGGCGCTACGGCCTTCGATGCTGACCTCGATGGCGGTCGGCAGGTGGGTTGCCTCGGCCTCGACGGAAACGACCGTCATTTCCAGGTTGTGGACGTTGCCCGGGGCCAGCTCTCCGCTGAGGTGAACGGGCACGTCAACGGTGACCTTCTCGCCGGTGCGGACGGTCAGCAGGTCGAGGTGCTCGATGATCTGCTTGATCGGGTTGCGCTGGATGTCCTTGACGAGGGCCAGGTGCTGCTCGCCGTCGATGTCCAGGGTCAGCAGGGCGTTGGCGGTGCGGACGGCCAGGGTGGTGGCCTTCGCCGGCAGGGTGATGTGGATCGGCTCGGCACCGTGGCCGTAGATGACGGCCGGGATCAGGTTGGCCATGCGGGCGCGGCGGGCGAAGCCCTTGCCGAATTCGGTGCGGACTTCTGCTGCGAGCTTCTGCTCAGACATGGATATCTCCTCGTGGGATTTCAAGCTGTGGGACTAAACGGTGTTCAGCAAGGGCGGAGGTCTGTTTACGACCTTCAACGCCGGGCTGCCGTGCGGCTGCCCTTCAGAAGGAGATTCAGACCCAGTCGATTACGGAGACCAGCAGTCCGGGTTCCGATTAATTTCCCGTCAATAAGGAATTCAATACAGAATGCCGGCGCTCTCCCTCGCCAAGGTTTCGGTACAAGGCTACCAGCGGAGGGACCGGTTTCTGAAACCGGGCCCTCCGCCGGCCGGCTTAGGCCTGGCCGTCGAACAGGCTGGTGACGGAGCCGTCGTCGAACACTTCACGGATGGCGCGGGCGATCAGCGGCGCGATGGAGAGCACGGTCAGCTGCGGGAAGCGCTTGTCCGCGGTGATCGGCAGCGTGTTGGTGACCACCACTTCGCGGGCGCCGGACTCGGAGAGCCGGCGGGCCGCCGGATCGGAGAACACGGCATGGGTCGCGGCGATGATGACATCCTTGGCGCCGGCGTTCTTGAGCACCTGGACGGCGCCGGAGATGGTTCCGCCGGTATCGATCATGTCGTCGATCAGGACGCAGGTGCGGCCTTCAATCTGGCCCACGACCGTCTTAGAGACGGCCTGGTTGGGCACGGTGAGGTCACGGCTCTTGTGCACGAACGCCAGCGGCGCGCCGCCGAGGCGCTCGGCCCACTGCTCGGCCACGCGGACGCGGCCGGTGTCCGGCGAGACGACCGTGACCTTGTCCGAGCCGACCCGGGTGCGGATGTAGTCGGCCAGGAGCGGAATGGCCATCAGGTGGTCCACGGGGCCGTCGAAGAAGCCCTGGATCTGGGAAGTGTGCAGGTCCACACTCATAATGCGGTCGGCGCCGGCGGTCTTGTACAGATCGGCGACGAGGCGTGCCGAGATCGGCTCGCGGCCACGGCCCTTCTTGTCCTGCCGGGCGTAGGGGTAGAACGGGGACACCACAGTGATGCGCTTGGCGGAGGCCCGCTTGAGCGAATCGATCATGATCAGCTGTTCCATGAGCCAGTTGTTCAACGGGGCCGGGTGGGCCTGGATCACGAAGGCGTCGGTGCCTCGGACGCTCTCGCCGGCCCGCACGTAGATCTCGCCGTTGGCGAAGTCGTAGGCGTCCAGGGGCAGCAGCTCGGTGCCGAGCTCCTTCGCGATCTCCTTCGCCAGCTCAGGGTGCGCGCGCCCCGCGGCCAGCACCAGCTTCTTCTCGCCGTGTGCCGTAATTTCGCTCATGATTGCTAGCCCTCTTCTGTCGGTGCCGGAGTAGTGGAGGATGTTGGGGCGGCGCCCGCGGCGGAATCCACCGCGGCAGCGGATTCGGCCAGGGCGGACTCGGCCAGGCCGGCGGAAACGGAACCGGGGCGGTTGGCCGCAACCCAGCCGTCCGAGTTCCGCTGCTTGGCCAGGGTGACGGCGAGGGCGCCGGCCGGGACGTCCTTGCGGATGATCGCCCCGGCGCCGCTGTAGGCGCCGTCGCCCACGCGCACGGGGGCCACGAACACGGTGTTCGAACCGGTGCGCACACCCGAGCCGATCACCGTACGGTGCTTCTTCTCGCCGTCGTAGTTGGCCGTGATGTTGCCGCAGCCGATGTTGGTGTCCTCGCCGATCTCCGCGTCCCCGGCGTAGCCGAGATGGGACAGCTTCGAGCCGCGGCCGATCGTGACGTTCTTGGTTTCGTAGAACGCGCCGATCTTGCCGGTCTCGCCCAGGACGGTGCCCGGGCGCAGGTAGGTGAAGGGGCCGACGCTGGCGCGCGCCCCGATCGTGGAGCCGGAGCCATGGGTGCGGATCACCGTGGCGCCCTCCCCCACCGTGACGTCGGTCAACGTGGTGTCCGGGCCGACGACGGCGTCGCGAGCCACCGTGGTGCTGCCGTGCAGCTGGGTGTTGGGCAGGAGCCGGACGTCCTCGTCGAGCGTCACCGTGGCGTCGATCCAGGTCGTGGCGGGATCCACGACGGTCACCCCGGCGCGCATCCAAGCTTCGAGGGTGCGGCGGTTGAGTTCAGCGCCGAGCGCCGAGAGCTGGACGCGGTCGTTGGCGCCCTCCACCTGCCAGCGGTCGTCGGTGACGACGGCGGCGACGCGGCCGCCCGCGGTGCGGGCCAGGGCCAGGACATCGGTGAGGTACTTTTCGCCTTGGGCGTTGTCCGTGGTGACGTGGACCAGCGCGTCGCGCAGGACGGCGGCGTCGAAGGCGTAGATGCCGGAGTTAACCTCACGGATTTCGCGTTCGGCGCTGGTGGCGTCCTTGTGTTCGCGGATTCCCGTGACGGTTCCGTCTTCTGCGCGGAGGATGCGACCGTAGCCGGTGGCGTCCTCGAGCACGGCGGTGAGGACGGTGACGGCGTTGCCCTCGGCCTCGTGGGCGGCGACGAGCTCGCCGAGCAGGCCACCGGTGAGCAGCGGGACGTCGCCGTACGTGACCACGACCGTTCCGCCCAGCGGGCCTTGGGGGTCGAGGGTGTCGAGCGCTTCCAGTGCCGCCTCGACCGCGCGGCCGGTGCCGGGCACATCGTCCTGGTCCACAATCAGGGCTTTCGGATCGAGGCCGGAGACGTGGGCGGCCACGAGGTCGCGTTCATGCCGGACCACCAGGGCCAGCTCGCGGGGGCTGATACTGCGGGCCGCCTGGAGCGCGTGGCCGACCAGCGAGCGGCCGCCGATCTCATGGAGAATTTTGGGGGTACGGGATTTCATCCGGGTACCGGCCCCTGCAGCTAGGACGATCACGGCGGCCGGGCCAGTATTCTCGGGGCTCACGTATTGGCTCTCCTTGCTTGGTTGCGCGGTGTGTCTCGCCAAGTTCCGCCCATAGGACTCGAACCTATACTCCACGGCTCCAAAGGCCGGGGTGCTGCCATTACACCAGAGCGGACCGTGCCCAGGCTTGACCTGTGGCACGAGAATCAATTCTGCCACGAAGGTTGATGCTCGTGCGACTCAGGGCCGCGGAAGGAGCGGGCAGGCGCGGGTGGGCGGTGCGGCCGGCGCCACGGGACATGCCCATTCCTGGTCCGCGCGGCGGGACATGTGCCGCGGGATTCACGCACTCCGCGGAACGTGCCTTTTTGGGCGCGCAGAGACCTCGGCCCCTACGCGGGATGAGCCCAGTGTTGGAGCCGAGCAATGGACATAACGCCAATATGCCCATCCCTGGCCCGCGCCGTGGGACATGCCCTGCGGGATTTGAGCCCTCCAAGGGACATGTCCAATGCTGGCCCGGGCCAAGTGACATGTGCCGCAGGATTCACGCACTCCGCGGGACGTGCCTTCCCGGGCGTGCGCAGAGACCTCGGTCCCTATGCGGGATATGCCCAGTGTTGGTCCCGGACAATGGGCATAACGCCAATATGCCCATCCCTGGCCCGCGGCGAGGGACATGCCCTGCGGGATTTGAGCCCTCCAAGGGACATGTCCAATGCTGGTCCGCGCCGAGGGACATGCCCAGCGGAAATTCAGCCCTCCAAGGGACATGTCCAGTGTTGGTCCGCGGCGAGGGACATGTCCCGTGGGTTTTGAGGGCTGCGAGGGACATGTCCAGCGGTGGGTGCTCACGCTGGGCATGTCCCGGGGAGGGCAGGAGACTACTCCCCCAGCACTTCCAGGGCCTCGAGCCATTCGAGTTCAAGGGCTTCGCGTTCCCCGGCCAGTTCCTGGAGTTTCGCGTTAAGCCCGGCGAGCTGGTCGAACTTGCTGGCGTCCCCGGCCCCGGCGGTCATCTGGGCGTGGATCTTGTCTTCCTGCTGCTTGAGTTTGCCCAGCTGGCGGTCGATCCGGTTCTTGGCCTTGCGGGCGTCGCGCTTTTCGGCCTCAGAAGGGCCGCTGGCGGCGGGAGCGGATCCACCGCCGGCGGAGGTGACGGGGTTGCCGCCGCCGGTGATCGTGGAGCCGGCCAGGGCCCCTTCCCGCAGTTCGAGGTACTGGTCCACGCCGCGCGGCAGGGCACGGATCTTGCCATCGCCAAGGAGCGCCATCTGGTGGTCCGTGACGCGCTCGAGCAGGTAGCGGTCGTGGCTGACGACGACGAGCGTGCCCGGCCAGCCGTCGAGCACATCTTCGACGGCGGCGAGGGTGTCGGTGTCGAGGTCGTTGGTCGGCTCGTCAAGCATCAGCACGTTCGGCTCCCCCACGAGCAGGCGCAGGAGCTGCAGCCGCCGGCGTTCGCCACCGGAGAGGTCCTTGACCGGGGTCCACTGCTTCTCGTTGGTGAAGCCCAGCTGCTCCACGAGCTGGCCGGCGGTGAATTCCTTGCCGCCGACGTTGAAGGAGCGCTTTTCCCGCTCGATCACTTCGATCACGCGCAGGTCCGAGACGTCGTCGAGTTCCTTGACCTCCTGGGTCAGGACCGCGGTGACCACCGTCTTGCCGCGCTTGACCTTCCCGGAGCTGGGCTGGATCTCACCGTTGAGGAGTTTGAGCAGGGTGGTCTTGCCGGCGCCGTTGACGCCCACGAGGCCCAGCCGCTCCCCGGGGGCGAGGCGCAGCGTGATGTTGTCGAAGAGCTTCTGCCCGGGCTCGCCGCCGAGGAAGTCCAGCGAGACGTGCTCGAGGTCCAGGACATCCTTGCCCAGCCGGGCGGTGGCCATCTTGCTCAGCGCCGTCGAGTCGCGCGGCTCGGGGACGTCCGCGATCAGGGCGTTGGCTGCCTCGATCCGGAACTTGGGCTTGGCGGTGCGGGCCGGGGCACCGCGCCGGAGCCAGGCGAGTTCCTTCTTCACGAGCTGCTGGCGCTTGCTTTCCATCACGGAAGCGGAGCGGTCGCGCTCGGCGCGGGCCAGGACGTAGGCGGCATAGCCGCCGTCGAACGGGTCCATGATGCCGTCGTGGATTTCCCAGGTCTTGGTGCAGACTTCGTCGAGGAACCAGCGGTCGTGGGTGACCACGAGGAAGGCGCCCTGGTTGGCCCGCCAGCGGGTCTTCAGGTGCCGGGACAGCCACGCGACGCCTTCGACGTCGAGGTGGTTGGTGGGCTCGTCGAGCATGATGACGTCGTGGTCCTCGATCAGCAGCTTGGCCAGCGCCACACGCCGCTTCTGCCCGCCGGAGAGCGCGTGGACGTTGGCGTGCCAGTCGACGTCGGACACCAGCCCGCCCATGACTTCGCGGATCTGGGGATTGCGGGCCCACTCGTAGTCGGCCTGGTCCCCCACGATCGCGGCGCCGACGGTGAGGTCGCCGTCGAGCACGTCGCTCTGGTCCAGGTAGCCGATGTTTACCTCGCTGCGCTTGGTAACCCGGCCGGAGTCCGGGGTGGAGCGCATGGCCAGCAACCGCATCAGGGTTGACTTGCCGTCACCGTTGCGGCCCACCATGCCGATCCGGTCGCCCTCTTCAAGGCCGAGGGTAATGCCATCGAGGACGGTACGGGTTGCATACGAGACCGTGAGGTTCTCGCCGCCGAGCAGGTGTGCCACTGGGAACTGCTTTCTTAGGTGTATCGGTGAAGTGAAGCTGTGAAGTCATCGGATGCGATGCGTCAAAAGCTCCTAAAGGAGCGTATCGGAGATGATGCGGGCCCCGTGCACCGGCCCGTGCACCGCCATGGCGTCGAGGCTGTGGTGCCGCAGCTCTTCGGCGAGCCCGGCGGCCGCGGCGGGGCTGTGCGCGAGGAACGCGACGGTGGGTCCGGAGCCGGAGACGATGCCTGCGATCGCGCCGCAGGCCTCGCCGCGGCCCAGGGTCTCGCGCAGGCCCGGGGCCAGTTCGATCGAGGCGCGCTGGAGGTCGTTGACCAGCACGCGGCTCAGGGCGTCGGCATCGCCGCTGCGCAGAGCCGTGAGCACGCCGGGATCCACGGCGTCGGGTTCGTCCACCGCCAGGCCCTCGGCCGCGCGCAGGCGGTCCAGGGTGCGGTAGACCTCAGGGGTGGGCAGGCCGAAGTCCGCGCTGACCAGGACCCAGTCCGTCTGGGCCTTGACCAGGGCCGGCGAGAGGTCATCGCCCAGGCCCAGTCCGACGGCGGTGCCGCCCAGCAGCGCGAAGGGAACATCGGCGCCGAGCTCGGCGGCCAGGTGGGCCAGCTCATCGCGGGACAGTCCGCTGTTCCACAACGCGTCGCAGGCCAGCAGGGTGGCGGCGGCGTCGGCCGATCCGCCGCCCATGCCGCCAGCCACGGGCACCCGTTTGGTGATCTCCAGGTGGACACCCGTGGAGTGTTCCGAGACGTCGGCCATGATGGCGGCGGCTTTGTAGGCCAGGTTGCGGTGATCGAGCGGAATGTCCACCCCGTCGAGGTCCACGGTGCTCGCATCACTGATGCTGACGGTGATCTCGCCGGTATCGGTGCTGGTGGCGGCAATTTCTTCGTAGAGCGAGACAGCCAGGTAGACGCTGGCCACGGAGTGGTAGCCGTCCGGCCGCAGCGGTCCGACGTCCAGTGAGACGTTAACCTTGCCTGGAGCTTTCACCCGGACGGTCCTCGCGGCAAAGCGCCCTCTCACTGCGTTCATGGCTCCACGCTATGGCATCGCGGCCCGGGCTCCAAGCACGCAACCGCCCCCGGAGGCGCCCATGCAGGGCTCACAAGGAGCTCAGGAGTCCGCTTGTCCGTGGGCTTCGGCGATTCTGGCGAACGCCGCGATGTCGATCACTTCGCCGCGTGCTGTGGGGTCGACGCCGGCGGCCCGCAGGCAGCGTTCGGCCTCGGCGGCACTGCCGGCCCAGCCGGCCAGCGCGGCCCGGAGCGTCTTGCGGCGCTGCGCGAAGGCGGCGTCGATCACGGCGAAGACCTGCTCCCTGGTGGCGGTCGTAACCGGGGGCTCCCGGCGCGTGAAGGCGACGAGTCCGGAATGGATCTTGGGCGCTGGCCAGAAGACGTTCATGCCGATCACGCCGGCCTTGCGCATGCTGCTGTACCAAGCGGCTTTGACGGATGGAACGCCGTAGGTCTTGGAGCCGGGCCCGGCCGCGAGCCGGTCGGCGACTTCATCCTGGACCATGACCAGGCCGTGCTGCAGGCTCGGGAAGTGCTGCAGGAGGTGCAGCACCACGGGAACGGCCACGTTGTAGGGAAGATTCGCGACGAGGGCGGTCGGCTCGACGGGAAGTTTGGTGACCCGCATGGCGTCGGCCAGCACGAGGTGGAAGTTCCCGACGGCGTGCGGTCGCCACGCGGCGACAGTGGCCGGCAGGCGCCCGGCAAGGACCGGATCGATTTCGACGGCGACCACGCTGCGGGCGGCGTCCAGCAGGCCAAGGGTCAGTGACCCGAGTCCGGGGCCGACTTCCAGGACGGTCTCATCGGCCCGGATGTCGGCGGCGTTCACGATCCGCCGGATGGTGTTGCCGTCGATCACGAAGTTCTGCCCGAGGGTCTTCGTGGGCCGCACGCTGATTTCCTCTGCCAGCCGGCGGATATCGGAGGCACCCATCAGCGGTGCGGGCGCCGCTCCGGGCAGGCTTTCGGGGGCGGAGGGGCTCGGTTCAGTCACCTAGGTATCCTATCCCGGCGCCGGTACGCCGCAGGCCGGGTCCGGAGGGAATCCGGACCCGGCCTGTGCTCTCCCCTGGCTGTGGTCGGCAGCCGCGGGAGTCGGGCGTTCAGTGGCGGGCAGTCAGCCGCCGGCCTGGCCTGCTAGCTGGAGGCGGCCCAGCCGCAACCCCAGGGCTGCAGTCCGCGCTGGGCGTAGACCCGGTTGGCGACGGCGATCTGCTGGGCCTTGGTGGCGGCCGCGGCGTTCGGGGCGTAGGCGCCGCCGCCCGAGCTGAGCCAGGTGCCGACGTCGAACTGCAGGCCTCCGTAGTAGCCGTTGCCGGTGTTGGTGGACCAGTTGCCGCCGGATTCGCACTGGGCGATCTTGTCCCACATGCCCTGGTTCATCATGGCGGGGGCGGCCGCACCGGTGTTGGCGGCGGGCTTGGGCTTTTCCTTGGTGCCGACAGTGACCTTTTCGGTGACGGGCTGGACGCTGACGGTCTCGGACACCAGGGTCCGGGAGGCTTCGCGGCCATCCACGAGGACCAGCTTGAAGTTCTTGCTGGTGGTGCCGGCGACGCCGGCCTGGGTGACCTTCTTCTCACCCTTGAACATGTCAGCACTCTCGGTGGTGAGCGTTTCGAAGGCGACGGGCTCGGTGGTGTTGGCCGTCTTGCTGACGTCGACGCGGGAGACCTTAATCACCATGTCATTGACCACCGGGGCGTTCCCGGGCTGGGAGACGCGGTCGCTGGCCCCGAGCGAAAGCCCGGCGTCCTCGAGCACTTTGGCGACTGTGGCCGCCGTCGTGGTGGTCGCTGCCGCCTTGCCGTCCGCAACGAGGCTCACCTTTTTAGGCGTCGAGATGGACACGAAGGAGCCGGAGACGGCGAGCTGGGCGTCCTTGGGCACGGAGACCTGCGAGGCGCTGGCCACGCCGAGTTCGGTCACGAGACCTTCGACGGTGGGTGCGGTGGTGGAGATGGTCCGTTCGGCGCCGTCCAGGCTGACCTTGACGGCCTTGGCGAGGTTGACGTTGATGACTGACCCGTCCTGCACGTGGGCGTCCGCCGAAGGCGACACCCTGTCAGATGGCTGCAGTTCAACCTTGGCGCTCTTGACGACTTCCCCGACGGTTCCGCCGAAGGTCTGGACGGAGCTGACTTTGCCATCCACGTTGAGTGTGATCGTCTTGTTATTGCCTACGAAGGCCACGAGGCCCAGCACCAGTGCCACCAGCACCACGAGCTGCGTGCCAACCTTGACGAAGCTGAACTTGCCGTCCGATGTGAAGAACTTGACCACAATTGCCCGAATCTCTTGGACCTTCCGGGCACGGGGAAAAGTGCACGTGGCCATCCCCCGCGAGCGCGCCAACGGCGGCTCCGGACAGCGTCCGGAGCGTCACGGAACATGCGTGCACTGCCTCACCCAAAACGAGAGCGCGCATGTGGTTCGTTGGCCACAATGCACGCCCTGCTGGAGTGAAATTATCCGTAGGCCTTCCCCGACCCCGGCTAATAGTTGACCACTGTAATCGAAGCGTTATAAAGGAACCAAGAATTTGTGCATACCCCGTATCTACACCGGGAGGCTGGATGAGGGCGGTTCAGTCCCAGGATCCGTACGCCAGCACCGTATTTGCGGCGATCTGCGCACACAGCCCGGAAAGCTCCGACCCAGTCACATCGGCCATGGCCCGCACCGTGTACGGAACCATGTAGCTCGCGTTCGGCCGGCCGCGATGCGGGTGCGGGGTGAGGAAGGGCGCGTCGGTCTCGACCAGGATCCGGCTCGGCTCAGCGATAGCCAGCGCTTCCCGCAGGTCCGTCGCGTTCTTGAATGTCACTGTTCCGGCAAAGGACATGTACCAGCCCTCCGCGTTGCAGGTCCGGGCGAGCGCCTCGCCGCCGGAGAAACAGTGGAAGACCACCCGCTCCGGGGCCCCCTCTTCGCGCAGGACCTGGACGACGTCGTCGTGGGCGTCGCGGTCGTGGATTTGCAGCGTCAGTCCGAGCCGTTTGGCGATGTCGATATGGCGGCGGAACGAATAGCGCTGGTGGACCAGGCCCTCGCCCTCGGTCCGGAAGAAGTCCAGGCCGGTCTCCCCGATCGCCCGGATCCTCGGATGGGCGGCGAGCTCCTCGATCTCGGCCAGGGCCTCCTCCAGGCCGCCGCGCCGGGCGTAGCCGGGGGCGTCGTTGGGGTGGAGGGCAACAGCGCCCAGGAGCCGTGAATCGAGGTCGACCGCGTTGACCGTAAACCGGGACGATTCGAGGTCGCAGCCCACCTGCACGGCGCCTTGCACGCCCACGGCGGCGGCGGCATCGAGGGCGTCCTTGATGCCCACCTCAGGCTCCGCGTCGGGAAAATCCAAATGCGTGTGGTTGTCCATGACCGGCACGGGAAGCGGTTCAGGTGCGGGCGGATACCCGCTGCGTCCGGTACCGTCGTGTCCAGGCAACCGGAAGGGGACGGGAGTGAGGGGACTGAGCATTCATCCAGCCTAACCGGAGGCCAGATTTCCCCGGAACTCTCTGTCAGGGCCGGCAGTTGTGTTAGTAGTCTGTTAATACTCTGTAATTTCCCCGTTAGGAAACAGGTGAATGCCACTGCGGGGCCCGGCCGCCGCGGGCGGTCAGATCCGGGACCCACCAGGGCTGAAAGGCTGCCGATGGATTACCACCGCACTTCCGTAGACGACATCCTCCCCCAAGGACAGAGCCTCCCGGGCCGCGCTTCCTTGGATCCAAACGCAGCCGGACACCGGCCCCCGCGGCATGAACTGCCGGCCATGGAAGCCGACGCCTTCCACTCAGCCAGCACCCGGATCCTGACGGCGATCAATACGGTCATCGACGGCAAGGCCGAAGCGGCCAAACTGGCGCTCACGGTCCTCCTCGCCCAGGGCCACCTGCTCCTCGAAGACGTCCCAGGGGTGGGCAAGACGCTCCTGGCGAAGACGCTGGGCCGCACCATCGACTGTTCCGTCAGCCGGATCCAGTTCACCCCGGACCTGCTCCCGTCCGACGTCACGGGCGTGTCCATCTACAACCAGGCGACCCGGACCTTCGAGTTCCGGCACGGCGCGGTGTTCGCCAACATCGTCATCGGGGACGAAATCAACCGCGCCTCGGCCAAGACCCAGTCAGCCCTGCTGGAGTGCATGGAGGAGCACCAGGTCACGGTGGACGGCACGTCCTACCGGCTGGATGAGCCCTTCATGGTGGTGGCGACGCAGAACCCCATTGAGATGGAGGGCACGTATCCGCTGCCGGAAGCGCAGCGGGACCGCTTCATGGCCCGGATTTCCATGGGCTACCCGGACCGTGAGTCCGAGATGGAGATGCTCGAAACCCACCAGGCCTCCTCTCCGCTGGCGCGTGTGACGGCAGTGGTCACCGCGGCGGAAGTGGCCGCCATGATTGCCACGGTGCAGCAGGTGTACGTGTCCCGGTCGATCAAGGAGTACACCGTGGCCCTGGGCCGGGCCACGCGGGAAAGCGGGCTTCTCCGGCTCGGCGCCAGCCCGCGGTCCATGCTGCAGCTCCTGCGTGCGGCGAAGGCCACCGCCGCGCTGGAGGGCCGGGACTTTGTGCTGCCGGACGACGTCGTCAGCGTCGCCGAAGCGGTGCTCGCCCACCGGATCATCCTCGACCGCAAGGCGGCCAGCGCGGGTGAGACGCCGCAAAGCGTCATCCGGGCCATCATCGCCAAGATACCCGTCACCCCGGACGTGACGGCCTCACCCAACGGAACCGGCCGCCCTGGCCGGAAGAAGGCCTCGGCCATGGCAGCCGCGCCGCCGCCCAACCTGCCCAATCCGCGCTAGGGAATGGCTCCGCCGTGGCGTTAAGGGATCGGTTCCCCGGGCACTTCTTCAGCAGCCGCGGCTGGGGCCTGCTCGGCGCGGGTGCGGTGTCGCTGCTGGCCGCGCAGATCATGGGGCGCCGGGACCTGCTGGCCCTGGCCGTCCTGTTGCTGGTGCTGCCGGCGCTCGCCCTGGCCGGAACCCGGGTCCTGAAGCCGAGGTTCCGGGTCTACCGCGAATTCAGCCCGTCGCCGGTTGAAACCTCCGCCCGTGCCACGGTGCGGCTGGCCGTCGCGCGGACCGGGGCGGGCACAGGCCACGCGGTCATGGAGGAACACTTGCCGGCCCGGTTCGGCGAATCGCCCGTCTTCCGGTTCCCGGCCCGTGCGGCAGCCGGCGGCACCAGCCGCTATGAGTACCACCTCCGCTCGGCCAGGCGCGGCCAGTTCCTGATCGGGCCCGTCACGGCGGAATTCAGCGATCCCTTCGGGCTCTCCTTCCACCGCCACGCGATTGACGACGGCGACCTCCTCACCGTCACGCCCGCCGCCATCGAGCTGCCGGAGACGGGGCTCGCCGGTGCCCGCGGACACGACGGTGTCACACCCACGCGGGCCCGGGCCAATCCCAGCGACGACGACGTCATGACCCGCGAATACCGCCACGGGGATCCGCTGCGCCGGGTGCACTGGGCCGCGACCGCCCGCCACGGGTCCCTCATGGTGCGGCAGGAGGAATCCGTCACGACCCCCGAGGCGACCATCATCCTGGACCAGCGGCTCTCCGCCTACCCCCACGGGGTGTTCGGCCACAGTGCCCATTCCTCCGGCGGCCACCCGGGCGGCGGGGAGGGGGACGGCCACGACCTGCTGACCTCTGATGCCTTCGAGTGGGCTGTCACGGCGGCGATGTCGATCGGGGCGCACCTCGCGGAACGCAACTACTCGCTGCGGTTCCTGGACAGCGCGGGCGAGCCGGCCTTCCGGCATTCGCCGTCCGCTCCCGACCCGGAAGCCGAGGAATACACCGGAACGGCCGGGCTGCAGTCCATCGCCGAAAGCCTGGCTGCCATCGAGCTTTCCGGCCCGCACCACACCCACCACCACAACCACCCGCACCGTGACCGCACGGGGCCCCGCCCGCAGAAGGCCGCGGCGGGAACCAGCACCGGATCTTCCGCGCCGGGGGGATTCCGCTCCGGGGCCGGTGCGGGCACCGGTAATGCCCCGCACGCCTTCGACGACACCCTGATGGACAAACTTTCCGCCCACCGGCTGCGCGGACCTGTCCTGGCGGTCCTGGGCAGCCTGACCCCGGCCGAGGCCCGGGCGCTGTCCCCGGCCGCCGGGTTCGGCGCGAACGCCTTCGCGCTGCTGGTCACGGACCGGGCACAGGACTCCGGCGACGTGCCCGAGGTGCTGGAGGCGCTGCGGCTGGGCGGATGGCGGGCCCTGGCGGTGTCCGCCCAGAGCTCGCTGCCTGACGCCTGGGCAGCCTTCGACCAGGCAGACCCGGGGATGTCCGCCGGGGCCGACGTCCGCCGCGGCGTGGGGGGCCGGCCATGACGCTCGCCCCGCAACGCAGCCAAGGCACCGGCACGGCCGGCGGAGAAGAACCGACGGCCCTCTCCCCCGGTGCGGCGTCCCGGCCGGACGGACCCGGCGCCCGGCCCTGGGTGATGGCGACCGCCGTCGCGGTAGCCGTCGCGGGCGCGGCCCTCGGATTCAACGGCGTCCTGCGTGGCTGGGCCTGGTACTCCCCGGTGTTCAGTACCGTGCTCTCCGTTGCGTTCTCCCTCGCGGTGCTCCGGTCCCTGCGTGCCCGGCCCTGGCTGGTGACCGCCGGCGGCCTGGTGGCGCTGATCGTGGCCGTGACCTTCATCTTCTTCCGGCAGCACAGCATTGCCGGGTTCATCCCCTCCCCGGAGACCATGAACTACCTGGGAAAGTTCCTCCGGCGGGCCAGCGAAACGGTTCTGGCCGAGAGCACCCCAGTGGCCCCCAACGCCGGAATCGTCATGCTGATCTGCGCGGTCCTCGGGGTGCTCGTGATCCTCATCGATGCCCTGGCGTTCCCGCTGGCGCTGCCGGCCACGAGCGGGCTCGGGATCCTGGCAATCCTCGTGGTGCCGGCCATGGTCAAGCCGCAAAGCGTGGGAGTGCTGGGGTTCTTGGGCGCCGTAGTCGGGTACCTGTTGATCCTCGGCTGCAGCCATTGGTACACGCCGGATACCCGCACCCTGGCCGACACCGCCCGCAACCCCGGGCAGCTCCGGCGCGGCACGGTCACGGCCGTCGCGGCGCTGACCCTCACGCTGGTGCTGCAGCTGGTCATCCCGGGTTTCGACCAGGGCACGTTCCCGCAGGGCTCGCGGCTGAACCCGTTCGGCGGCGCCACCGGCCTCAATCCGATGATCAGCCTGGGCAACAGCCTGCGCAGCCCCTCCGGCGAGGGCCGGATCACCTTCGCCACGAACGCGCCGACGACGCCGTACCTGCGCTCGGTAACCGTGGACACCTTTGACGGCGATTCCTGGTCACCCGATGACCGGGAGTCGAGCCGGCAGCCGGGAACCGGCCGGCTCGAGGCCGGGCATGAAACCGCCCCGGCCGAGCTCCGCGTAATTACGGCCGTCAACACCGGCCAGTACACGAGCCCGTACCTGCCCGCACCGTATGCGCCGGAAGCTGTCAACGGACTCTCAGGGCGCTGGAGCTGGGACCCCGCCACGCTGAGCATCAAGGGTGTGGACACAAATTCCCGCGACCAGCAATATGTGGTCTCGTCCGTCACTCCGCAGCTCACGGCAGCGCTGCTGGCGGGCGCTTCCGGGCCGGTGACCGGTGTCCCCGAACTGTTCCTCCGGGAACCGTCGAATGTTCCGGAGGTTGTGCGCAGCACGGCTAAAACCGTGACGGCGGGTGCCAACTCGCCGTATTCGCGGGCCATGGCCATCCAGAGGTATCTGCGCTCCGCCGAGTTCAGCTACTCGCTGCAGTCCCCCGTGCAGGGCGGCTACGACGGCAACGGCCTGTCCGTGCTGGCGGACTTCCTGACCCAGAAGAGCGGCTACTGCATTCATTTCGCCTCCGCCATGGCCGTGATGGCCAGGCTGGAGGGCATTCCGAGCAGGATCGCCGTGGGCTACGCGCCGGGGCGCCCCACGGGGGCCACGGTGGCGGTCTCGGGCCAGGGCCCGCTTCCGGAGTTCGAGGTCGATGCCCGGGACGCCCACGCCTGGCCGGAGCTCTATTTCCAGGGCATCGGCTGGGTCGCGTTTGAGCCGACACCGTCCCGCGGCGTCGTTCCGGCGTACGCCACGGATGCCGCCGCACGCAGCGGTGCCAGCACCAACGACCGCAACGACGCCCTGACCCCCGGTGACGGTTCCACCCAGGCACCGTTCCCGGCCCCCGGCACGGTCCCGCTTCCCGGAGCGGGCACGCCGGCGCCCAGCGGCGCGCAGGCGGCACAGGCGCTGTACAGCGTTGCCGCGGTGCTGCTGCTGGCGCTGCTGGTGGCCTCCCCGCGGCTGGTGCGCAGCGGCGTGCGGCGCCGCAGGCTAAGGACGGCGTCCCGCGGCTATCCCGGCGTCACGGCCGGGACGGCGCTGCCGGCCTGGGCGGAACTGCGGGATCTGGCCACGGACTACGGGGTGGCGCCCGGAGCGAGCGAAACGCCGCGGAATTTCTCCGAGCGGTTGCGCGCCTCGACGGTTTTGGGGGAACCCAGCGGTGCGGACGGGCCCGGCCAGCGGGCCGCGGCGGCCCTGACCGAGGACTTCGAACGTGAGCAGTACGGCCGCCCGGGCGGCGTGGCCGGTCCGGCGCGGACCGCAGGCTCCGCGGATCCGGCCGACTCCGCCGCGGCCAGGATCGCCCTGGTGCAGGCCTCGCTGCGCGCCAACGCCGGCTTCCTGGTCCGGCTGCGCGCGGCCTGGCTCCCGCCGTCGGTCATGTCCGGCTGGCGACGGGCCCTCCGGCTGCCCCGCGGATTCCTCTCCCGGACAGCACAATACTCCCGGACAGCACGACGCACCCGGCGGGGGTTCGCGGGATCCTGGGGAAAGATCCGCAACTCCGTCCGCCGGGTGCGCCGCGGGTAGCTGGCGTGGCTAGCCGGCGTAGGGGTCGGCGATGCCGATGTACTGCGTGTAGAGGTATTCCTCGATGCCCTCGAGGCCGCCTTCACGGCCCAGACCGGACTGCTTGACGCCGCCGAACGGGGCGGCAGCGTTGGAGACCACGCCGGCGTTGAGGCCCAGCATGCCGGTCTCGAGCCGTTCGCCCATCCGGATGCCCCGGTTCAGGTCCCGGGTGAAGACATAGGCCACCAGCCCGTACTCGGTGTTGTTCGCGAGCCGGACGGCCTCGTCCTCGGTGTCAAAGGTGATGATCGGGGCGACGGGTCCGAAGATTTCCTCGGACAGGATCCGGCTGCCCTCGCTCACGCCGGTGAGGATCGTGGGCTTGTAGAAGTAGCCCGGGCCTTCGACGGCGGAGCCGCCGGTCACGGCGACAGCACCGGAGTTCACGGCGTCGGTGACGAGTTCGTGGACCTTGTCCCGGCTCTTGGCATCGATCAGCGGGCCAACCTTGGACTCGGCCTCGGTGCCGCGGGCGGTGGTCATATCCGCCATCTTCGCGGCGAACTTCTCCGCGAACTCGGCCGCGACGGACTCGTGCACGATGAACCGGTTCGCCGCGGTGCAGGCCTCGCCCATGTTCCGCAGCTTCGCCAGCATCGCCCCGGCGACGGCGGCGTCGATGTCGGCGTCCCCGAAGACGACGAACGGGGCGTTCCCGCCGAGTTCCATCGAGGTCCGCAGCACCGTCTCGGACGCGTCCGCGAGCAGCCGGCGGCCAACCTCGGTGGAACCGGTGAAGGACAGCTTGCGCAAGCGCTGATCCTTGATCAGCGGGCCCGTGGTGGCGCCGGCCGTGGAGGTCGGGATGACGTTCAGGACACCGGCGGGCAGGCCGGCCTCGACCATCACGGCCGCGAACAGCTGGGAGGTCAGCGGGGTCAGGTTCGCGGACTTGAGCACCATCGTGCAGCCGGCCGCGACCGCGGGGGCGATCTTGCGGGTGGCCATCGCCAGCGGGAAGTTCCACGGCGTGATCAAAAGGCACGGGCCCACGGGCTTCTTGGTCACCAGCAGCCGGGACTTGCCGTCCGGGGAAACCGAGTAGCGGCCGAACGCGCGGACGGCCTCTTCCGAGAACCAGCGCAGGAACTCGGCGCCGTAGGTGACCTCGCCGCGGGCCTCGGCCAGCGGTTTGCCCATCTCCAGGGTCATCAGGAGCGCGAAGTCCTCGGCCCGTTCAGTTACCAGCTCGAAGGCGCGGCGCAGGATCTCGCCGCGTTCCCGGGCCGGGACCTTGGCCCAGGACTCCTGCGCGGCAGCGGCCGCGTCCAGGGCCGCCTTGCCGTCTTCGGGACCGGCGTCGGCAATGCTGAGCAGGACCTTCCCGGTCGCGGGATCCTCGACGTCGAAGGTCTTCCCGGACACGGCCGGACGCCATTCGCCGTTGATCAGCAGACCCGTCGGAACGGACGCCAGCAGGGCGCTCTCCCGGTCCGCGGAAACAATAGGCTGGGCAGTTACAGTCACAATGACTCCCTCGTCAGCAATTCGGTTGAACTAGTGTGGGCACAAGTTTTTTGAATGAGTTTTCGTTGTAGGCGCTCGTTCCCACAGGCAGGCACGGGCGTCTGGATTACTGCCACGCTACTGCCGCGCTCACTGGCAAGTCTATGCATGCGCGCACTACTGTATCCAGACTATGCTGTGCAGCTGCACAACCGTTCTGCGTGCGCGTGGAGCCCGGTTCCGGCCAGCCCCCGAGGCAAGCAGCGCGCCGGAACCCGCCGCCCGGCACCCACCACCTGGCTCAGCGCGCGGCGAGGACCGCGGCATAGAGTTCGCGCTTGCTGACCTTCGCGTCATCGGCCACTGCGGCGACAGCCTCCTTCAGCCGGATGCCCTGGGCTATCAGCCCGTTGACGGCGGCCACATGATCCTCGGGGCGGCCGGGTTCGCGTTCCGGGGCGCCGCCCACCACCACGGCGATTTCGCCGCGTACCTCGCTGGACTCGGCCCATTCAAGCAGTTCGCGCAGGGTGCCGCGGATGACCTCTTCATAGGTCTTGGTGAGTTCGCGGCAGACGGCGGCCCGGCGGTCGGCGCCAAAGCTCTCACGCAGGGCCCTCAGCATGGGCTCCAGCCGGTGCGGCGCCTCGAAGAACACCATGGTGCGCCGCTCGGTGTCGAGATCGGCCAGCCGCGAGGAGCGTTCACCGGCCTTGCGGGGCAGGAAACCCTCGAAGCAGAAGCGGTCCGTCGGCAGGCCCGACAGGGCCAGGGCGGTCAGCACGGCGGAGGGTCCCGGGGCCGCGGTGACGGTGAGGCCGGCCGCCACGGCGCCTTCAACCAGCCGGAACCCCGGATCAGAGACAGAGGGCATGCCGGCGTCGGTCACCATCACAAGGGTCTTGCCGGACCGGACCTGCTCCAGCAGGTCAGCCGTCTTGGCTGCCTCATTGTGCTCGTGATAGCTGATGATCCGGCCGGCCACGGTGACGCCGAGGTTCTGCACAAGGCGGTGCAGCCTCCGGGTGTCCTCCGCGGCGACGATGTCCGCCGTCGCGAGCAACTCCACGAGCCGCGCCGAGGCATCGCCCGCATTGCCGATCGGCGTCGCGGCGAGAACGATCCTGCCGGGCCCGCCAGGGGCGAGAACACTGGCGGAAACAGCGGCGGAAACAGACGCGGAATCAGGGGCGGGAACGGCGGCGGCGGCATCGCCGTCGAAGGGAGGATCGAGGGGAGGAAGGGGGGAAGGGCTGGGTTCGTGGTCCACAGGACCAGCCTACTGCCGCCGGGGCGGGGGCCTGCGAGCACAGCTGCGAAAGGTAGCATGGGCAACGTGACCCAGACCCCCACGCGGCAGCCCGAGACTGGCCCCGATGCATCGCCGGCAACAGGTCCCAGCCGTCCCGACGGCCGGGCAGCCGGCAAGGACCGGAGCCGCTTCAGCGCCGGCCGCAACCTTGAAGGGCACCGCTGGATCGGCCGCCCCGCCGAGGCCAACACCCCGGAGGCCCTCAGGGAACGCCTGATCGGCGGCCTTCAGAGCTGGCGGGACTACCCGGCGTCGCTTCGGCTCTGGTACTGGCTCATTCCCGTCCTGACGGCCGCGCTGGGCGGCGTCCTGCGGTTCGTCCGGCTGGACACGCCGCGCAACCTGGTCTTTGACGAAACGTACTACGTCAAAGACGCGTACTCCTTCCTGGTCAGCGGATACGAGCGCAGCTGGCCGGACCGGGCGAACGACTCCTTCATCGCCGGCAACCCCGGCGTGCTGCTGAACACGCCGGAGTACGTCGTCCACCCGCCGGTCGGCAAGTGGATGATCGCCGCGGGCATGTGGCTTTTCGGGGCGGACAACCCCTTCGGCTGGCGGTTCGGTGCGGCCCTGACGGGGACACTGTCCATCCTCCTGCTGGCCCTGATCGCGCAAAAGCTCTTCCGCTCGCTCACCCTGGGTGCCGCGGCCGGCATCCTGCTTGCCGTGGACGGCCACCACCTGGTCATGTCCCGGACCTCGCTGCTGGACATCTTCCTGATGTTCTGGATCCTCGCCGCGTTCGGGGCCCTGCTGATGGACCGCGACGACGGCCGGAGGCGGCTCGCTGCCCGGCTCGGCCGGCAGGCCGCGGCCTCCGCCACGGGGCGGCCCTCCGCGCTGCAGCTCACCTCCGGGCCCTGGCTCGGCATCCGGTGGTGGCGCCTCGCGGCGGGCGTCTGCCTGGGCCTGGCGGTCGGCACGAAATGGTCCGCCCTGTTCTTTCTGGCCGGATTCGGCCTGCTGACCGTCTTCTGGGACCTCAGTGCGCGGCGCATAGCCGGCGTGCATGCCTGGATCAGCGGCGGCATCCTCAAGGACGGCGTCCCGGCCTTCCTGAGCATCGTTCCGGTGGCCGCCCTGGTCTACGGCGCCACCTGGACCGGGTGGTTCCGTTCCACGGACGCCTACTTCAGGCACTGGGCCGACGCCAATCCCTCGGCCGAGTGGGGCTGGCTGCCGAACGCCGTACGGTCCCTGGCGCATTACCACCTGGAGGCCTATAAGTTCCACCAGGGCCTCAGTGCCGACCACCCCTACGAGGCCAGCGCCTGGAGCTGGCTGGTCATGGGCCGGCCCACGTCCTTCTTCTACGAATCCCCCGGGCAGGGCACCCCGGGCTGCGAGCTGACCAACTGCACCACCGCCATCCTCTCCGTCGGCAACCCGTTGATCTGGTGGAGCGCGGCCGTGAGCCTGGGTGTCCTGCTGTTCTGGTGGGCGGGCCGCCGCGACTGGCGCGCCGGCGCAGTCCTGGCCGGAGTGGCCGCAGGATATCTCCCCTGGTTCATGTACCCGGAGCGCACCACCTTCTTCTTCTACGCCGTGTCCTTTGAACCGTTCCTGGTGCTGGCGCTCGTCTATTGCCTGGGGCTGGTGCTCGGCCAGCGCGCCGACCCCCTCTGGCGCCGGCGGTCCGGGTTCTACCTGGTGGCGCTGTTCGTGGTGGCGGCCGTGCTGGTGTCCGCGTTCTTCTACCCGGTCTGGACGGCCGAGGTGATCCCGTACCAGGACTGGCGCATCCGGATGTGGATGCCGTCCTGGATCTAGGGCAGGATTGCAGGGGAATGTCCGCCGAACTCCGGGCGGACCAGGAAATGGAGACTCGGCTGTGAGAGAAGCAAGCACCGGACTGCTCGTGGAGCTGGACCCGGAGAGCAACGTGACTGACCTGCTCCTGGAGCAGCACGCGAAGGATCCCGTGCACGCCCTCTACTCCCGCAAAGGCCCCGCCGGCTGGACCGACGTCTCCGTCCAGCACTTCCTGGAGCAGGTCACTGCCCTTGCCAAGGGCCTGATCGCCGGCGGACTCACGCCGGGCGAAACCGTCGCGGTCATGTCCGCCACCCGGTACGAGTGGACGGTGGTGGACTTCGCCATCTGGTTCGCCGGCGGCGTCACCGTCCCGATCTACGAGACCTCCTCCGCGGCCCAGGTCGAGTGGATTCTCCATGATTCGGGGGCCCGGCGGGTGTTCGTCGAGGACCACGCCAGGGCCGCCCTCGTCCAGGGCGTCCTGGACGCCTCCACCGTCCTCGGTGACCGGCTTGTTGCCGTCGTGCGGATGGAGCACGACGGCGCCGCACCGAACCTGGCAAGCATGGCCGCGGCCGGCACCGGGGTGACCGACGCCGAGCTGGAACGCCACCGGACCGCGGCGTCCCTGGCGGATGTCGCGTCCCTGGTCTACACCTCGGGCACCACCGGCAAGCCCAAGGGCTGCGAGATCACCCACGCCAACTTTGCCCTCGTGGCCAAGAACATCGTCCTGTTCCTGCCCGAGCTCCTCATGCAGCCGCGTTCCCGGACGCTGATGTTCCTGCCCCTGGCGCACGTCCTGGCCCGGGCGGTACAGGTGGTCTGCCTGAGCTCCGGATCCACCCTCGGCCACACCGCCAGTGCCAAAGAGCTCCTGGACGACCTGGACAGCTTCAAACCCACCTTTCTGCTGGTGGTCCCCCGGATCTTCGAAAAGGTCTACGCCGGAGCCGCGCAGAAGGCGGACGCCGCCGGCAAGGAACGGATCTTCACAGCCGCAGCGGCGGCCGCGATCGACTACTCCAAGGCCCTCGACGCCGCCTCCCGGGGCAACGGCACGGGCCCGGGGCTCCTGCTGCGTGCCCGGCACGCAGTCTTCGACCGAATCCTGTATCCCAGGCTCCGGCAGGCCTTCGGCGGCCAGCTGCGGTACACGGTCTCCGGCGCGAGCCCGCTGAGCTCCAACGACGCCCATTTTTTCCGCGGCGTGGGCATCCCCGTCCTGGAAGGCTACGGCCTGACCGAAACCACGGCGCCCTGCACAGCCAACACCCCGGCGCGGACCAAGGTGGGCACCGTCGGCATCCCGGTGCCGGGCACCACGGTCCGGGTGGCCGACGACGGCGAGATCCTGGTCAAGGGCATCGGCGTCTTCAAGGGCTACCACGCCAACGAGGCCGCCAACGCTGAGGCCTTCGTGGACGGTTTCTTCCGGACCGGCGACCTCGGCTCCCTCGACGAGGACGGATTCCTGACCATCACGGGCCGGAAGAAGGACCTGCTGGTCACAGCCGGCGGCAAGAATGTCGCCCCGGGCCCGCTCGAGGAGAAGATCCGGGAGCACCAGCTGGTCGGACAGGCCGTGGTCGTTGGCGACGGCCGGCCCTTCGTCTCGGCACTGGTGAACCTGGACCCGGAAGGACTGCGCAACTGGTGCGCCGCCCGGAAGGTGCCCGTCATGGCGCCGGCCGAAGCCGCCACGGACCAGACGGTCCGGGCCGCGATCCAGGAAGCCATCAATGCCGCGAACCTCACGGTCTCCAAGGCCGAGTCCATCCGCAGCTTCGTCATCCTGGACGCCGACTTCACCGTGGAATCAGGGCACCTGACCCCCTCGCTCAAACTCAAGCGGGCCGCCGTCGTGCGGGACTACGAACAGCACATCAACCGCATCTACGGCTGACCCCGGGCAACCGCCCCGTCGTCAGACGGTGTGCCGGGTGCGCGCCGGGCCCTCTGCGTCGCTGCCTGCCGTGCCGTCCGCCGCGGGCGCAGCCTCGGCGGTGGCGCCGGCGCCGGCATCAGTATCGGTGCCCTTGGACGTGGCGGCGGCCTTCTTGCCGAGGCCGCGGCGCCGGCGCGTGGGCCAGGTCAGGACGAGGGTGACCAAGGAAGCGAGCAGCACGAGGCTTCCGATGACGATCCCGGCGTCCATCCAGAACTGGCCCGGGAAGAGCCGGATCAGGGTGTCCTGAAGCGTAAATGTCCAGGTCCCGTTGGCGAAGAAAATACGGTGGAAATCGGTGAAGAACTGCTCCCAGCCGAGTACCGCGAGGGTCCCGAGGCCGATGATGAGCGCAAGGGTGACGATCGAGCCGGCGAACAGGCCGCGGCGGACTCCCCCGTTATGGCGCCGCTTGAGGTAGATCACGGCCACCAGGCCCAGCAGGATCAGCAGGGTACCGGCGCCGAAAGTGGACAGGATCACGGCCTTGACGTCGGCCATGTGGCTGACTTCGCCGTCCTTGAACAACCGCTCCCCGCTTTGGTCCACAAGATCGCCGAGGTAGCGGGGGCCCGACCAGTTGCTGAGGTAGTCCACCGCGTAGGAACCGTACGTCATGCGGTCATCGGTGCTGAAGCCGTAGCCGTCACCGGGGAAGCCCGGACGGTTGTATTCCACCCAGAGGAACAGGGGGCTGGTCACGGCGCGGACGGCGAGCACCAGCAGGATGACCGGGTAGAACACGGCGAGCAGCACCTGAAGCACCCGCGGGAGGACGGGCTTGGCCTTGGCCGCCTGCTCGCGTTCGGCATTACGGCGTTCGGCGTTGCGGCGTTCGACTTCGTCCTCGGGGGCGGGGTCCAGACGGGCACCGGCTGATGCGCCGGCTCCTGCCCCGCGCGCCTCGTCATTCGACGTGGCAGCATGCGACGTGGCCACGTCCGACGGGGAAGTATCCGACGGCCCCGTGGCGGCGGCCTCGGCCGCCTTGCGGTCGGCGCGGCTCTCCGGCTGGCTGGCGGTGGGCGTTGCCGACGGCGCTGCCGTGCCCTCTGCTGATCCCGCTGCTGCGGCTGATCCTGTCTTGCCGGCGGCTGCGGCCGGCCCTGCCTTGCCGGCGGCTGCGGCCGATCCTGCCTTGCCGGCTGCCGTGCCCGCCGTGGGCTTGCCGGCGGCGGCCGGCTTCATCCAGTCGAACGCCGGTTCGTCGGTGTCGTCCGACGGATCCAGGTGCGGATCCGGCCGGTCGGGAGGGGTGGGACTCTTGTCAGTCACGTGGAGCTTCGCTTCCGTAGGCTTCTGCGCTGCCCGGCCTGCGCCCGGCTGCGCAACTTATCTGGCTCTGAGCCTACCGTCAGAGGATTGGGCTCAGCGAGGTGCCACCCCGTCAGTTGGCGTATTGGGCCCAAGGGATGTTCCAGTCCCCGAAGCCGTCATCGAAGTTGGCGTACTCCCCCTCGGTGTTCACCACCTGGACGACGTCGCCGGTGGTCATATTGTCGAACACCCACTTCGCGCCGTCCGGGCCCAGGCCGATACAGCCGTGGGAGAGGTTCGTCTTGCCGATGTAGGGCATCGCGGACTCCGTGGCCTGGTGGATGAATTCCCCGCTGGGCGTCAGGCGCGTGGCGTAGTTGACGTCCAGCTGGCCGTAGTAGGCCGGATCCCCCGGTTTGAGCCCAATCGTGGAGGCATCCATGTGCTCCACACGGTGCTTCTCCATAAACACGAGGAAGCCCCGTGCCGACGGGAACCGGGTGTCGCCCATGGTCGCCGGCCAGTGTCCGGCCGGCTTGTCGTTGATGCTGACCGAGAACGTATGGGCCTTGGCGTCGGCGACGGCCACCTTCTTGTCCCCGATGTGGACCGTTACCGTCTTGTTGAAGTTGCCGACCTGCCCGTTGCCGAGCTCGACGCCGAACAGCTTCATGTCCATGGTGATGGTGCTGTTCGCGGCCCAGAAGGCCTCCGGCCGGTACCGGACGGTGTTGTTGTTGAACCAGTGGAAATCACCCACCTGGCCGGACGTGGAGGTGATCTTGATGGCCTTTTCGACGGCGGTCCGGTTCAGGACCGGCTCGCTGAAAGTGATCTGCAGGGGCTGGGCCACACCCACCTTCATCCCGTCCAAGGGGTATATGGCGGCGTCGGCCTCGTTGGCGGTCGAGACGGTGGTGAACGCGCGCGTGCTGTGGGTCTCGCGTCCGGCGTCGTCCACCACGGAGTACGTGAAGTTATACCGCGTGTTGAATGTCAGGTTGCCGGAGGACGTCCAGGCGGACCCGTCCGTGCCCAAGGTACCGTCAACGGTGTCGCCGTCATCGCTCGTCAGGGCCACGCGGTCAATCCGGCCGTTCGTGACCTTGAGGGAAACCGGCGCCGCAGGGTTGACCTGCTTGGCGCCGTCGGCGGGCGAGACGGCCAATTCTGCGGGGGCGACCACCGGGACGGCGAGTCCCGGCGTCGTCCGGGACGGGGACCCGGCCTCGGAGGAAATCCCGGACTGGGCCAGCCCCGGAGCCGCCGCGGCGAAGGCTCCGCCGCCGGCTGCCAGGGCACAGAGCACCCCCAGCAGGGCGATCTTTCGGCCGGTACTCCAGGTTTTCAGGGCCATCACAGGACCCGGGCGTTTCCACACGTCATCCTGCCAGCATAAGCGAATTACCTTGGAACCCCGGCCCGATTCGACCACGATCCGGTTACAAAAGTGCCCCCAAAACGGTCACAACAAAGGGCCCCGGACCTTCGTCCGGGGCCCTTTGGGAGGGTTCCTAGTAGCGGTAGTGACCGGGCTTGTACGGTCCGGCCACGTCGACGTCCAGGTACTCCGCCTGTTCCTTGGACAGCTCGGTCAGCTCCACATCGAGGGCACCCAGGTGCAGGCGGGCGACCTTTTCGTCCAGGATCTTGGGCAGGACGTACACCTGGTTCTCGTATTCCCGCTCGCCCTCGGGCTGGCCGGCCTTCGTGAACAGTTCAATCTGGGCGATCGTCTGGTTGGCGAAGGAGTTGCTCATGACGAACGAGGGGTGTCCGGTGGCGTTGCCGAGGTTCAGCAGGCGGCCTTCGGACAGGACGATGATGGAGCGGCCGCCCTTACCCGTGGCCGGGTCAGCTTCGAAGACCCACTCGTGCACCTGGGGCTTGATCTCGACCTTCTTGATGCCGGGGACCCGCGCCAGCCCGGCCATGTCGATCTCATTGTCGAAGTGCCCGATGTTGCCCACGATGGCCTTGTCACGCATCTCGGCCATGTGCTTGGCCATGATGACGTCTTTGTTGCCCGTGGTGGTGATGAAGATGTGGCCTTCGCTGAGGACGGATTCCAGCTTGGCGACCTGGTAGCCGTCCATGGCCGCCTGGAGCGCGCAGATCGGGTCGATCTCCGTGACGATCACGCGCGACCCCTGGCCGCGGAAGGCCTCCGCTGCGCCCTTGCCGACGTCGCCGTAACCGCAGACGACGGCGACCTTGCCGCCCATCAGGACATCGGTGGCGCGGTTGATGCCGTCCGGCAGGGAGTGGCGGATGCCGTACTTGTTGTCGAACTTGCTCTTGGTGACAGAGTCGTTGACGTTGATCGCCGGGAAGAGCAGCTTGCCCTGCTCCGCCAGCTGGTAGAGGCGGTGCACGCCCGTGGTGGTCTCCTCGGTGACGCCGAGCAGGAGGGCGCCGATGCGGGTCCATTTCTGCGGGTCGGACTCGAGGGATGCGCGCAGCACGTCGAGGAACACCCGGCCTTCCTCGGACTCGTCCTCGGCGGCGGCGGGGACAGCGCCGGCGGCCTCGAACTCGACACCCTTGTGCACCAGCATGGTGGCGTCGCCGCCGTCGTCCAGGATCATGTTCGGGCCCAGCTCAGGGTTGGCGTCGGCGCCCGGCCACGTGAGGATCTGCTGGGCGGTCCACCAGTATTCCTCCAGCGTCTCGCCCTTCCAGGCGAAGACGGGGACGCCCTGGGGGTCCTCGACGGTGCCGTTGCCGACCACCACTGCGGCGGCGGCTTCGTCCTGGGTGGAGAAGATGTTGCAGGACGCCCAGCGGACTTCGGCGCCGAGGGCGGTAAGGGTCTCGATCAGCACCGCGGTCTGGACGGTCATGTGCAGGGATCCGGCGATCCGGGCGCCCTTGAGCGGCTGGCTGGCGCCGAACTCCTCGCGCAGGGACATGAGTCCGGGCATCTCGTGCTCGGCGAGGCGGATCTGGTGGCGGCCCGCCTCGGCCAGGGAAATGTCCGCAATCTTGTAATCGAAAGTCATCTGAGTCCTTTGTTGTGGCCGGTGGCATCGCGTGTCTGGAGCTGGGCGATTCTGGATTGGAGCAGGATCTAAGCAGTCATTCGGTGCCGCGGGCCTCCCCGATGGGTGCCCGGCGGCGTTTTGGGGCGGCTATTCCGCGGCGTGGCGCGGGGCGGCGTCGTGCTGATCAGCGGGGGCCGCCGCGGCGGCGGGCAGCAGTTCCGGCGGCAGCAGCAGCGGGATGCCGTCCTCGATTTTGTACCGCAGCTTGTTCCCGGCGCCATCTGCCGTGACGGTGACGAGCTCGTCGCCTTCCTGCACCAGGCCGGAGCCGGTGACGGGGCATCGCAGGACAGACAACAGTTCGGAACTGAGCTTGGGCATGGTGAACGCTCCCTGATGGGCGCCGCAACAGGGCGCCGGTGGCTAAGTGGCTGACGGCTTTTTGCAGTTTCCACCCTACCGCCAGTTGACGCCTTAGGAAGGTTCGCGCAGGACGCGCAGATGTCCGCGCCGGACGCCCTCGGCCGGGGCCGGTGCCTCCAGCGCCGGGTGCAGCGTGCGCTGCCCCTTCGCCGTTTCCCCCGCAGCCGGACGGGAGGCCGCTTCGCGGACCGCGTTGGCAAGGGCCAGGAGGTCGTCGGGGCCGGGGCCGGCCGGGGTTGCGGGCATCGCCAGCCTCATGACTTCCCAGCCGCGCGGCACGGTCAGCGAATCGGCGTGCTGTTCGCACAAGTCGTAGCAGTGCGGTTCGGCGTACGTCGCCAGCGGGCCCAGAACGGCCGTGGAGTCGGCGTAGACGTACGTCAAAGTGGCCACCGCAGAATTGCGGCAGGCAGACCTAGAACAAATACGAATTGCACCCACGACATCACAGACTACTCCCCCTCGGGCCGGGGGCTGCGCATTGAAACGTCTGTCGTTGTGCCGCGGCGGCGCCGCGGCGGAGCGGCGGCGGAGCCGCGGCGGCGCGGCGGCGGATCGCCGTCGGGGCTGTATCGCGTATTTCATTGCGCGGGTTTAGAGTCAAGATATGCAGTCATCGCACCACGATTCGGGTTTCACGGTCCGGTTGGCTGACCCCGACGCCGGACGCACAGGCGCCGGTTCCGGCCCCGCCGGCGCGCCTCTGGCCGGGTCGCCTGCCGCCGTCCAGGGAAAGACCTTCCGGCAGCGCCGCAGGAACCGGCACGGCCGGGGCCTTCGCGGCGAGCTCATACTCCCCACCCTGCCCGGCTACCGGACCCGCTCCGACCGCTTCGATGACTTCGTCCTGGACTCGGCCCAGCGGCTGCACGACATCTGGGGCAAGCCGCTCGACGGCGTCCGCTTCGCCGTTGACGAGATCCCCCCGGGCCTGGAGCAGCTCGTGGCGGACCGCACGCCCGCGCCGATGGGCGCTTTCACTGCTGCCACGGCCGAGGACGGACCGGTCATCACGCTGTACCGCCGGGTGGTGGAGCAGGTGTGCGGAACCCGGGACGAACTCCAGGACCTCGTGCACGACGTCGTCGTGGAATACACGGCCGAGATGCTCGGCGTACCGCCGGAGTCCCTCGACCCCGTCTACCGCCGCCGGTACTAGCCCGAGCCTGCTTCCGGCCTGCCCCCGGGCCTAGTAGCCCAGCGTGACGGGGACCTGCCGTTGTCCTGCCGCTTCCGGCGCCAGCGCCACCGCGGAAATGTCCTGCCGCCCGTCCTGCGCCAGAACAAGTGCCCCGTACGCCGGATCCCCGGCGGCGGACACCACATACCCCACGAGCGGCGAGTCGCCCACGTCAGCGGGGATCTTGATGGAAACGGTGGTTCCGCCGGCAATGTCGGCGGTGCCCGCGGTCCGGATCTTGCCGTCCGCAGTAATTGGCGTGTAGGTCACGGTCGCCCGGCCGGCGGGGGCACCGAGAACGAGCTGCCGGTCGCCCGTGCGCGGAACCGCAACGATGTGCTGGCTGCCCAGCCGGGCCGAGGCGGCGGAAAACGCGATGTCCGCCGCGTCCCCGGCCTGCAGTCCCCGCGTGAGCCGGGCAGTGGCCGCGAACGAGACATCCGAGCTCGCCGCCACGGTGTAGGTCCCGGCCGGGACCCCGGCCAGGGAAACTTCCGTGACCGCGCCGGCCTTCGCCGTCACCACGCCTCCCCCGGGCAGCGCCTTCTGGCCGTCGGGACCATACAGCTTGATCTCGACCACGGCGTCGGTGGCCCCCGGCACGGCGACTTCGAGGGCCGGTCCGGCGTCGGCGAAGCCGGGCTTTGCCTTGAGCGCGGCCAGCGCCGCGGGATCCTGGATGTCGAGGCCGGCGGCCACCTGGCTGACGGACGGGGCGGTGCCGGGGGTGATGAAGTCGACGCCGCCGGGTGTGAGGCCGCGGAGCACGCTTTGCTGGATCACGGCAGCCACCGGGCCGCCGGTGCTGCGGACCCGCACGCCGAGCCGTTCCTGTCCCGGCGCGAGCCCGGCCAGGATGATGGAGCGGGTGCTGCCGGGCGCCACCAGCAGGCCGCGGCTTCCGGGAGCCTGGATCGGGCCCTCGGAGCCAAAGAGGTCCAGGCTCACCGTCGCCGGCGTGCTGGAGGCATTGGTCAGGTTCAGGACTGCCGACCGGCCGAGCGCAGTGTTGGCGCCGACCAGCCAGAGATCGTTGCCGGGCTGCTGGCACGCGGCAGCCGCGGAACCCTGGAGGTCCCCGTCCTCTGCCGTGTAGCTCAGGACGGCGCCGGCAGCTGCCTGGTGGTTGTTCTGGGCATCGGCGCTGAGGACGCTGATGTTGTCCACCTCGCGCTGGGGCACGACGCCGGCGACCAGCACGGGCGTGCGGGCCGCAGCCGCGGAAGCCGGGGGCGCGGAAGCTGTGGGCGCGGCGCCCGGCGCGATGTCGGCGAGGGGGGCACCTTTAAGCGGGGCGAGCCGGCTGCCGGGGATGATGCCGGCGCTTGAGCCGAGCACGGCGGCGCTGACGGCTGTCTTCGCGGTGGCGGATTCCGGACTGAACTGGGGGTCGGTGCCCACGGGGGTGCCCTCAAGCAGCCGGGCCGGGCCCGGGCAGACCCCGACGCTGCTGCCGGCCGGAACCGCGGCGACGGGGGCCTCGAGCTGCCTGCTGGCGGGGTTCTGGGGCGTCAGCGACGCCGCCGATACCAGGCCGCCGCCCGCGGCAACGAGGGCCACCGCGGAGAGGATGCCGCCGATCACTCCGGCCCGCGGCAGCCGCCGCTTCCGCGGCGACGGACCCGTTTCAGCTTCCGTTTCGGTTTCTTTTTCGTTGTCGCCCTTAGACATGCTGATGTTCCTTACGCAGGGAGGCTTCGTCCCTGGACAGGCCGGTGTTGGACCGGCGGGCAGGCATGGGCACGGCGAGGAGGACGGTCAGCCCGATCATCACGGCCTGCGCAATTCCGATCAGGACGGCCCACGGCGCTTCGTAACGGATGCTTAACTGGCCGCCCTGGGCCGGCAGTGTGAAGGCCTGCGACCATCCCGACGTCGTTGAGGTCAGGCGGCGCCCGTCAAGCCAGGCGCTCCAGCCCGGATCGGCCCGCTCGGCGAGCACCACAAGGCGGCCCTCGGGGCCGGCCGGGACTGTGCCGGCCGCCGAGACTTCTTCGGACGGGAGCAGTCCGATGGCGGCGCCGCTGCCGTCCACTACCCGGACCCGGTGCGCGACGTCGGAGTCCGCGATGCCGGGCCGGTCCTGCGGGCTGACCCGCCAGAGCCAGCCCGTCCCCGTCTGGCCGACGGCGACAAGTCCGGGGACTGCGTCCATGCGGCTGGCCGTCAATTCGGAGGCTGAATCGGCAACCCGGAGCACGACAAAGCCGACGCCGAGCCGCTCGAGGTCCTCCCGCGGATCCACGCCTTCGCCGGCGACGATGGTGGCCACGACGTTCCGGAGCGATCCGGCGACGGCGTCGTCGTCGCGGACCGTCTCCTGGCCCGGCGCTCCCATGATGCCGCGGGCGGCGGCGATCGTTGAGAGTGCGTCCAGGGTGGTCCCGGCGCCGCGCATGAGTGTTGCGTCGAAGCTTCCGTCCTCGTTGCTGGCAATCAGGAGCGTCCTGGACTGTTCCGGGCCCTCGCCGCGATCAACCGCCGTTGCGGGCAGCGTGCGGGCTTGGGCAGGCTGGACGAGTCTCGGGGTCCCGAGACCGGAGGGTCCCGCGGTGGCTGCCGCTGCCTGTGTCGGTGTCTGCGACGTTGGCTGCAGCAGGTTTTGTGCGGTCCACACGGTGAACCCGGCCAGGGGCGCAGCCAGCAGCAGGACCATGGATGCCGCGGCCGTGCCGCGGATCAGGACCTTCCGTGCCAGCCCGGTACCGGCGGTCCGGTCGGCGGCGTCCAGGAGCCCTTCGGCTCCGATCAGGGCAGCGCCCAGGAACGCGAACGCGGCAGCCGAGACGGCGGGGCCGGGGAACGGCGTGACCAGGACCTCGGCGCTGGCGCCGGAGGCGACATGCCCGGCGAGCCAGCCGCCGGCCAGCATCAGGACGGCCACGGCCCACAGACCCCGTGCCGTCCGGGTGCGTCCGGCCAGCACAAGCCGGCGCGGCATGAAGAGTGCGGCCAGGGCCAGCAGCAGTACCGGCAGCCCCAACAGCAAGGCCAGCAGCAGTGCCCACGGCAGACCGGCCGGCCCGGCGGAACCTGCGGCGGACCCGCCGAAGGCGCTGAGCCCGGTGAGTCCGGCGCCGGCGTCGAAGTTCAGTGGCTGCCCCAGGGCCTGTTGCCACAGTGGGGCGGCGTCAAAACCGAGCGGCAGGCCCGGGTCGGCCAGGAGCGCCCGCGGCCGGTCCAGGACCGAGAAGGCGAAGGGCAGGAACAGTGACAGGCTGGGCAGGAGCGCCCACCACACCGTGCGGCCGCGCCGGCCCAACAGCACGCCGCAGAGGGCCACGACGGCCATGGACGGCAGCAGCAGCGAGGGCGCCGCGGCGGTGACTACGGCCAGGGCGAGCCCCGCGGCGGCCGCAGCCGTCCACGACGGCGTCCCGTTGACACCGGGACGGGCGGCCGGCGTGGGGATGAGCCGTCCCTGCCCCGGGGCCGGGACGGCATGGATGCCGCGGCCCGCGGCCGTGCCGGTCGCCCGGAGCAGCGCCAGGACGACCACCGGGATCATGACGTGCGCGACCAAGGCGCCGAGCCGGCCCTGGTTCACGGACACCTGGAGTGCCGGCGCCGCGGCCCACAGCAGGGCGGCCGAAAGGCGCAGCCTCCGGCGGGCAGTCAGGGCGCCGGCAGCGAACCACGCGCCCAGCGCAGACAGCGGCATGGCGAGGATCAACAACCAGCCCACGCCGCCGTTGGCATCGCCGGCACCGAGCACACCGAGCACCCACAGCAGGTAGCCAAAGGGGTCGCCGTGGCCCGGCAGGCCCGCGCCCAGACTGATCCACCAGGTCGAGGCATGGTTCCAGATTTCGGAGAGGCGCAATGAGACGGGGATCAGCGCGCCGCCGGAGACGGCCGGAGCCCGGAACAGGCTAAGCAGCCCTGTCAGGGAGACCGCCAGGGTCAGGAGGATGGCCAGCACCGCACCGCTGCCCACCCACCCGCGGTCCGGGGTGGCGATGGCGGCGAAATCGTCAGCATTGCCGGTGTTCCCGGTGGGCTGCTCGGCCAGCGGACCGGGACCTGTCAACTCGCTGCCGAAGTCGTCGGCGCCGAGCGCCTCAATCAGGGAGCGCCGGTGCGCCCAGACCTCACGGCGCGGCGTCTGCAGTCCTTTCATGACGGAGCGCCGGATCCGGCGGGTGCGCGCGGCATTGCGGCGTCCGCGGACCACCGCCGCCGGGCGGCCCAGCGCGGCAAAGGTCGCCAGCAGTTGGGAGAACCCGTGCCCCGGGTCCTTGACCGCAATGCTCAGGACGAGTTTGAAGAGGCTGCCCAGGAGGGCGCCGGCCGCGTGCAGCGGGACTTTCCAGCCGGCCGCGTGCTTGAGCCGCAGGTGCACCTGCGCCTTGCGTGCGGCCGTCGCGTTGCCAAGGGCGTGGGGACGGTGCGAGACATGGAACATTCGGGCGCTGGGGACCACCACCACGCGGTGCCCGGCGAGACGGTTGCGCCAGCAGAAGTCGACGTCGTCGCCGCTGCCGGGCAGGGCCGGATCGAAGCCCCGGAGCTCCTCCCAGATGTCGCGGCGGACCAGCATGCCGGCGGAATTGACCGCAAAGGTATCGCTGCGGCCGTCGTACTGGCCCTGGTCGAGCTCGTCGGCGTCGATCAGCGTCAGCCGCTCGGCCCAGCGGCTCGTGGAGAGCCCGACGTCGATCAGCCGCCGCTCGGCATGCCAGTCCAGCTGCTTGCAGCCTGCCACCGTGACCGACGGCGCCCGCTCGACCGCACGGAGGAGTTCGGCCAGGGCCTCGGGTGCCGGTGCGGCGTCGTCGTGCAGCAGCCAGATCCAGTCGGTGCCCAGCGCCGTGGCGGCGGAGCCCTCCGCAGGCCACGGCGCGAGGGCCTTGAGCCCGGCCATGACGGCTCCACCCATGCCGGACCTGGGCTGGTCGAAGACAGTGACGTTGGCCTTGCCCAGTTCCTGTTCAAGGAGGGCGGCGGAGTGGTCGCGGGATCCGGTGTCGACACCGATCACGGCGTCGGCGGGCCGTGTTTGGGCCGCCAGCGCCGCAAGGGTCCTGGGGAGAAAATCACCGCCGTCGTGGGAGACCACGACGGCGGTGACTCGTACTTCTTGAAGAATTAGACTGCTCGCTTCCTAAGCCGGCGCCGCTCGCGCTCGGAGAGGCCTCCCCAGATCCCGAAGCGCTCGTCGTTGGACAAGGCGTACTCGAGGCACTGGGAACGCACGTTGCAGGCGCCGCAGACTTTCTTGGCGTCGCGGGTGGAGCCGCCCTTTTCGGGGAAGAAGGCTTCGGGATCAGTCTGGGCGCACAGGGCATCGGTCTGCCAGCCGAGCTCGCCCTCGTCGTCGAATTCCTGCCGGGACGGCAGGCCGATCCAGACCGGCTGCCCGGCGGTACCGGAACCGGGCGAATGGAGCTCCATCGGCGGGTCGAGGGGATCGGTGTCATGATCCGGGCCGGACAGGAGCTCGTCGTGCGCTGCGAGGAAGGCCGTGGCGGCCTCCTGCAGGGAATCCTTGGTGTGTTCGTTATAGCGGTCAGCTGCGTCCGGATCCGCCGGATCTACGTACCAGTCAGTCGGCACGCCGCGTGACCGGTATTTCGCCGTGGCCTGGCCGGCAACTACGGCATCTTCATGGATACGCTCTGCTAGCCCCATGGCGTCCCCCTCCTGATTTGCAGCCACTGCAAGACCCCCTTGGACACTCGGTTGAGTGCCGGTTTTTGTGCAGTGGCTTTAGATAACTAATTACACGCGTGTAAGTATCCGGGAGTCAAGCCACGGCGGAGATAATAATCAACTTGATACACAAAGTGGAGGCACGCCACGCCCGGAATTTTTTCTCCTCTCCCGCGAGAACCCGCGGAATAATCAGGGTACTGAGCACTTTTGGGGCTTTTCATTGAATTTTCGGGAAATTTTCCCGCGCCCTGCGCGGACCCCGCCGAACGCCGGGGCCGCCGGGGTGACGGACGTCACGGAGCCGGGGACTGATCGGCCGCGACAACAGCCGTGGCAAGATGAGGGCATGAGCATTCCGGCAATCGACCTGATGACAGCGCTGCGGTCCGGCCAGGCCACGGCGCCCCGGCTGACCTGGTACGGCCCCGATTCGGAACGGGTTGAACTCTCTGGCCGCGTGCTGGACAACTGGGTCGCGAAGACTTCCAACCTGCTGCAGGACGAACTCGACGCCGAACCGGGCATGCGGCTGCGCCTGGACCTGCCCGCGCACTGGAAGTCGGTGATCCTGGCCCTCGCGGCCTGGCAGCTTGGCATGGAAGTGGTCTTCGACGACGCGGAGGCTGACCTGCTTGCCACCGCGGACCCGGGTCCGGGCGCTGCCGCGGGCGGGTTCGACGCCGTCCTGGCCGTGTCTTTGCCGGCACTGGCCATGCGGTGGACGGGTGAACTGCCCAGCGGCGTCCTCGACTACGCCGCCGAGGTCCGCTCCCACGGCGACATTTTCATGCCCCACGTGGATCCGGAGGCGGGACGTCTCGCCGTCCGGACCTCCGACGGCGCAGTCCATGCGCACGGGGCGCTCCTGGACGGCTTTGCCGCGGCCCAGGGCCCCGGGCTGCGGCTGCTCGTTCCGGCGGCCGACGGCCTCGAAACCGTCCTTGCGCAGTCATTGGGAACCTGGAAGGCCGACGGTTCCGTGGTCCTGGTGCACCCCGAGGTAGAGGTGACCGGCAAACTGCGGGACGCCGAGCGCATCAGCGGGAACTGATCCCCACGCGCTGAATCCCCGGCACTGATTCCCGGGCACCGATCCCCAGCCGCTGATTCCCCGGGACGGCGGTTCCTTAGGCCGGCGGGCCTGGCAGTTCCGGATCGTTGACGGGTTCCCTGACTGCTGCCGTGGCAACCGGCTGGGAGTGCGGGTGCCGTTCGATGATCTCGTGGTCGTGCGAGAACTCGGGCTCTGCGTCGAGTTCCTGGTTGAACACCAGGAAGCGGTAGGCAAAGAACCGGACCACGGTCGCGACCAGGATGCCGACCACCCCGGCGAGGAAGAGCATGTTCTTGTCGGTGACTCCCATGCCGTACTTCGCGACGGCGGTCAGGCCGGTGGAGATGCCGATGCCGATCCCGTTGATGATGAGGAACATCACGAACTCGCGCAGCACGTTGGCCTGCCGGCGGTGCCGGAACGTCCAAAAACGGTTCGCAACCCAGGAAAAGACCGTCGCCACGCTGGCCCCGAAGAAGCGGGCCTTGGCCTCACTGTCGGTCATGGGACCGTGCATCAGGTAAAACGTCAGTCCGTTGTCGATGACGAACGCGATGCCGCCGACGGCACCGAACTTGGCCACTTCGCGCCAGAACAGCGAGGCAAGCCCGCGCATGCGCTCGTTAAGTGTAGTAATCATGACCCTCCGTGGCCTTCTGGAACTGTCGGCCATTGGGCCAAACGCCCATTTTAGCGCCGTTTCCCGGGAGTCCGCCCGCAGCGGCCGCTCAGACGGCTCCCTGCGGACCCGGCGGCGGGCGCCGGGCGGGCGGGTGCGAAACCCCCGTCCCGGCACCGTTCCCGCGCTTGCCAATCCCCAAAAGCCGGGTTCCCGTGAGGTTTTCGGTAGGCTGGGACTTGTGACTTTTCCTGTAATCGGTGTTGTTGGCGGCGGCCAGCTTGCCCGCATGATGGCCCCTGCCGCGACCGCCCTGGGCTTTGAGCTCCGTGTTCTCGCCGAAGGCGAGGACGTCTCCGCAGTCTCTGCCGTGGCTAACGCCCCGGTTGGCGACTACAAGGACCTGGAGCATCTGCTCGAGTTCTCCCGCGGCCTCGACGTCCTGACCTTCGACCACGAACACGTCCCCACGGCGCACCTGCGGTCCTTGATCGGTGCCGGCGTGAACGTCCATCCCGGCCCGGATGCCCTGGTCAACGCCCAGGACAAGCTGGTGATGCGCGCCGCGATCGACCGGCTCGAGCTTCCGAACCCCACGTGGGCCTCCGTCGCCAATGTCGCGGACCTCGTCGCCTTCGGCGAGCAGACCGGCTGGCCGGTGGTGTTGAAAATGCCCCGCGGCGGCTACGACGGCAAGGGCGTGCGCATCGTGTCCTCGGCCGAGGACGCGGCAGCCTCCGCCGACTGGTTCGAGGCCATGTCCCCCCTGCTGGCCGAAGCCAAGGTGGAATTCAGCCGGGAGCTCTCGGCCATGGTCGCGAGGACGCCTGACGGTGAAACACGGGCCTGGCCGGTGGTGCACACCATCCAGGTGGACGGGGTGTGCGATGAAGTCATTGCCCCGGCCCTGGACATCTCCGTCGATGTTGCCGCAGCCGCGGAAAACGCCGCGGTCCGGATCGCCGGCGAACTCGGCGTGACCGGTGTCATGGCCGTCGAACTCTTCGAGACCCCCGGCGTGGGCGCCGGGTTCCTGATCAATGAACTCGCCATGCGCCCGCACAATACCGGGCACTGGACCCAGGACGGCTCGGTGACCAGCCAGTTCGAGCAGCACCTGCGGGCCATCCTGAATCTGCCGCTGGGCGCCACTGACCTGCTGGGGCCCGTCGTGGTAATGAAGAACTTCCTCGGCGGCGCCAACCAGGACCTCTATTCCGCCTTCCCCGCCGCCCTCGCGAGCGAGCCGGCCGCGAAGGTGCACTGCTACGGCAAGGCCGTCCGGCCCGGCCGGAAGATCGGCCACGTCAACCTGGTCGGGACCTCAGCCGCCGACGTCGACTCCGTGCGGCAGCGGGCCACCACCGTGGCCGACATCATCCGGAACGGCCGGGCCCACACCGGCGCAATGCCGGCAACCTCCGAGGAGACCGCATGAGCACCGCAGCCAGCCCCGAAGCCAACAAAGCGGGAAACCCCCTCGCCGGCGCCCGCGCGGGCACCCCGCTCGTGGGCCTCGTGATGGGCTCGGATTCGGACTGGCCGGTCATGGAAGCCGCCGCCGAAGCCCTCGCCGAGTTTGGAATCCCGTTCGAGGCCGACGTCGTCTCGGCCCACCGGATGCCCACGGAGATGATCCGCTACGGCCAGACGGCCCACGAGCGCGGTCTTCGCCTGATCATTGCCGGCGCCGGCGGCGCCGCGCATCTTCCCGGCATGCTGGCCTCGGTCACTCCCCTGCCGGTGATCGGCGTCCCCGTGCCGTTGAAGACCCTGGACGGCATGGATTCCCTGCTGTCCATCGTGCAGATGCCGGCAGGCGTTCCGGTCGCCACCGTCTCGATCGGCGGCGCGCGCAACGCCGGCCTCCTGGCCGTGCGCATGCTGGCCTCGGGCACGGACGAACTGGCAGTCCAGCTCCGGGCGGACCTCCTGGAGTTCGCCCAGGAGCTGAACGACGTCGCAACCCGGAAGGGCGCGAACCTCCGGCACAAGGTCAGCGAAGTGTTCGCCGCCGGAAACGTCACCCCGCGTAGCGGCAATTAAGGCAGCCATTAGGAATCCCGGCATGAGCAGCAGCTACGCCCCCACACACCGCCCTGAGCAGTCCGGGCGGGCACTGGGCGACCCGGTCCGGCACCCCTCCGGCGCCCCGTCCCCGGTGCTCACCAAGCGGGCGTTCGTCCTGATCCTCATGACGCTGCTGGTTCCCGGCAGCGCCCAAACCGTCGCGGGCAGCCGCCGGCTTGGACGGGCCGCGCTGCGCGTGACCTTCACGGTCTGGGCGCTGGCCCTGCTGGCCGTGCTGCTCCTGCTCGTGTCCCGCTCCACGCTGATCAACCTCCTCACCGGCACGGTGCCCTCGCTCCTGCTGGTGCTCGGCCTCGCCTGCCTGGCCATCGGCTGGGCCGCCCTGTTCCTGAACACCTTGCGGCTGATCCGGCCCGGGACGCTCGCCCCCAGGATCCGTCCCGCGGTGGTGCTGGCGCTCGTGCTGGCCATGATCCTCAGCAGCGGATCCCTGGGCTACGCGGCCTATCTGCTCAATATCAGCCGCAACGCCATCGGCAGCATCTTCTCCGGCTCCGGCCCCACCCTTGAGCCGTCCGATGGCCGGTACAACTTCCTGATGATGGGCGGCGACGCCGGAGCGGACCGCACGGGCCGCCGCCCGGACAGCCTCTCGGTGATCAGCGTCGATGCCAAGACCGGCAGCACGGCGATCATCTCCGTGCCCCGCAACCTCCAGAACGCCCAGTTCAGCGCGGAGTCGCCGATGCGCCAGGTGTACCCGGATGGCTACAACTGCGGCGACGAATGCCTGATCAACGCGATCAACACCGAGGTCACCAACCAGCACCAGGACCTCTATCCCGGGGTGGCCGACCCCGGGGCGCAGGCCACCCTCGAAGCGGTGTCCGGAACGCTGGGCATCAAGGTCCAGGCCTACGTGCTCGTGGACATGGACGGTTTTTCCAAGCTCATCGACGCCATGGGCGGCATCCGGATCAAGGCCGGCGGCTGGGTCCCCATCAGCGGGCCGATGGTGGATGAGGCCAACGGCATCCACGGCATGCCGGACGGTTGGATTCCGGCCGGAGACCAGACGCTCGACGGCTTCCACGCCCTCTGGTACGGCCGGTCCCGGGAATTCGTGGACGACTATGCCCGCATCCAGCGCCAGCAGTGCGTGCAGCAGGCGATGCTGAAGCAGCTCGACCCGGCAAAACTGCTGGCCAAGTTTGAGGACATCGCCAAGGCTGGCACCAAGGTGGTCGAGTCGAACATCTCCTCCGGCCAGCTCGGCAGTTTCGTGGACCTGGCCATGAAGGCCAAGGGGCAGGATGTCAGCCGCCTGACCATCGGTCCGCCGGACTTCGACGCCGCCTTCTCCACGTCCCCGGACTTCGACGTCATCCACGCGCGGGTGGCCAAACTGCTGGCCAGCCCGTCCGCCGGTGCCGCAGCCGCAACTGACGATGCGGTCCTGCAGCCCGGAACGGCCGCCGGGCCGGTCTCGGCCGCCGGCCCCGTCCCGGCCACCGATCCCCCGCCCGCACCGTCGGACTTCACCCCCGTGACCACCACGCCGGACGGCGAGCAGATCACCGAAGAGATGCTGAACCAGTTCAAGCGCAACGGCGACGAACAGTCCATCCGCGACCTCGTCGCCACCAACGGACAGTGCGCGCCGCTCTAACCCCGGCAGCAGCCTTGACCGCAGCAGTGCGACCACATTTCTTTGACGAGACATTTCATTGATCAGACAGGGACCAGGCCATGTACGAACTTGAGAACGTCCTCCGGCCCTACGCCTGGGGCTCCCCGACGGCCATCGCCGGGCTGCTGGGCAGGCCGGCTTCCGGCGGTCCTGAAGCGGAGCTTTGGATCGGCGCCCACCCGGGCTCCCCGTCCGTCGCGCTGACGCCGGCGCCCGGCGGTGCCGGCCGGCACGCACCCGCAACGCACGACGGCGGACGGCTGCCGCTGGACGCCCTGATCGCCGGGGATCCGGAACATTGCCTGGGCAGCGCGAGCGTGGCCGCTTTCGGTCCGCGCCTGCCGTTCCTGCTCAAAATCCTCGCGGCCGAGGCGCCCTTGTCCCTGCAGGTGCACCCGACGCTCGCCCAGGCCCGGGAGGGCTTCGCGCGCGAGGAAGCCGCCGGCGTCGACCCTGCCGCGACGGAGCGCAACTACAAGGACGATAACCACAAGCCCGAAATGATCTTCGCGCTGACTCCGTTCGAGGCCCTCTGCGGGTTCCGGCCGGCCGCGGAATCCCGTGCGGTCTTCCAGCATCTGGCGGCGTGCTTCGAGCTCGCCGGGCTGGAGCTGCCGCCGCTGGTCCCGCAACTGCTCGAGGACCTGGCGCAGCCGGACGAACCCGCGGCCCTGCGCTCCGCCTTCGAACGCCTCATCTCCGGCGGCGGGGACGTCGCCGAGGCGACGGCGACGATCGTTGCGGCTCTCGTCTCCGGTGCCCCGATGGCCGGGCACGAGGCGGAACTGTCCACCGCGGTGAGCCTGAACGGCCGGTACCCCGGAGATCCGGGAGTGCTGATTTCCCTGCTGCTGAACCGGATTTCCCTCGCCCCCGGTGAGGCCGTGTACCTCCCGGCCGGCAATGTCCATGCCTACCTGCACGGCCTCGGCATCGAGGTCATGGCGTCCTCGGACAACGTGCTCCGCGGCGGGCTCACGCCGAAATTCGTCGACGTGCCGGAACTGCTGAAGACCGTGGCGTTCGAGGCCGTCGAGGTGCCCATGCTCCCCGCCGAGACCACCATGCTGGGCCAGGAACTCTTCCGGCCGCCGTTCCGGGAATTCCAGCTGCAGCGAATTGTTGTGGCGCCCGGCGCGGAGCCCGTCCCGCTGGCGCAGTCCGGTGCCGCCGTCGTCATTGTCACCCACGGCTCCGTCCGCCTCGACTCCCCCAAGGGCGAGCTCCGGCTGGAAAGGGGCGCCAGTGCCTTCCTGCCCGCCGCCGAGGCACCGGTCAATGTCCACGCCGTCTCCGGCGCCACCGGCCCCGCCCTGGCATTTGCCGTCACCACCGCATTGGAAGCCTGACACCATGGATTATTTCCTGCAGAGCCCCCAGTGGGCACAGTTCCAGCGTTCGCTGGGACGCACCGTCCACGAACAGTCCGGGCCCGGGTGGCGCTTCCTTGCGGTGGAGGAATCCAATCCGGCCGGCAAACTGCTGTACTCCCCGTACGGCCCGGTCGCCGAGTCACTGGCAGCGTTCGACGCCGCACTGGCGGCCCTGACGGACCTCGCCCGGACCAGCGGGGCCGTGTTTGTCCGGGTTGAGCCGGTCACCGCAGGATTCACCGCAGCCGAAGCCGACTCGGTACTCCGCAGCCGCGGCCTGCAGCCGGCCCCGGCCAGCCAGCAGCCCGAGCTCAGCTGGATTGTGGACCTCGACCGGGATTTCAAGGACGTCCTGGCGGATATGAAGCCGGCGAACCGGAACCTGTTCCGCAACATCCACAAGAAGGGCGTGAGCTTCCGCTCCAGCCAGGATCCGGCAGAGATCGCCGTCCTTCTGGAGTTCTTGCACATGACGGCCGCCCGCAACGGCTTCAAGCCGCAAAGCGACGAATACCTGACCCAGGTGGCCCGCTCGCTGATGCCGGCCGGCGCGGCGACGCTGTTCATCGCGGAGCTCGACGGCCACCCCATCGCCGCAGCCCTGGCCTACGACTCGGCCGACACCCGGACCTACGCGCACGCCGCCCTGGACGACACCCACCGCAAACTCAGCGCGGGCATCCCCCTGCTTGTCACCTTGATCGCGGACGCCCAGGCGAAGGGCCTCAAGCACGTGGATCTCTGGGGCGTGGCGCCGGAGGACCAGCCCGACCACAAATGGGCCGGGTTCACGGCGTTCAAGAAGTCGTTCGGGGGCCGCGGGATCGCGTATCCCGGAACGTGGGACCTGCCGGTCCGGAAGGTGCGCTACGGCAGCTACCAGCTGGCCCGCAAAGGCGCCCAGCTCGCGAAGAAGCTGCGCGCCCGGTCCCGGGCCCTCGCAAACCGCTAAGGGCCCAGCAGGCGGCACCGGCCACCGGGTCGCCCCGGCCAGCCGGGCCGCTGTTTCCCGGTGGCCGGTGTTGGTGGGGGCGTTAGTTGGCCGTAATGGCGTGCCGCTGGGCGTCGTAGGCGCTGGCCACCATCTGCTCCACGGAGTGCCGCATCTTCCAGTCGAGATCGCGGGCGGCCAGCGTGCCGTCGGCCACGATCCGGTCCGGATCCCCTGCCCGCCGCGGACCGATTTCGGGTTCGAAATCGATCCCCGTGACGTCGGCCATCGCCGTCATGATCTGGCGCACGGACAGCCCGTCCCCGGATCCGAGGTTGTACACCCGCTCCAGCGGCTTGTCCGCCTCGAGCGCCTGGGCGGCGGCCACATGCGAGGTGGCCAGGTCCGCCACGTGCACGTAGTCGCGCACGCAAGTTCCGTCCGGCGTGTTGTAGTCGATGCCGTTGATGCGCGGCGTCTTACCGGCCGTGAGCGCCCGCAGCACGATCGGGAAAAGGTTGTGGGGGCTGGTGTCGTAAAGCTCGGGCGCACCTGAGCCGACCACGTTGAAATACCGCAGCGAGGTGTGGCTCAGGCCCCGGGCCCTGCCCTGGTCACGGATCAGCCACTCGCCGATGAGTTTGCTCTCGCCGTAGGGCGATTCCGGGTTGGTGGGCGTCGCTTCGGTGACGATGTCGCCGGTGGGCGTGCCGTAGGTGGCCGCGGACGAGGAGAACACCAGTTTGTCGACGCCGGTGAGCTCCATGGCCTTGAGCAGTTGCGCGGTGCCCGTGACGTTCTGTTCATAAGTCAGCAGCGGCTCCTGGACGGAAACCCCCGCGTACTTGAAACCGGCCAGGTGGATCACCCCGGTCACCGCGTGCTCCCGCAGCGTACGGGCCACGAGGTCGGCGTCGAGGATGCTGCCATGGATGAACGGCACATCGGCCGGCACGAACTCACGGTGCCCGCTGGAGAGGGAGTCAATCACCACCGGCTGAATCCGGGCACCGCGCAAAGCGGAAACCACATGAGAACCGATATATCCTGCACCGCCAGTTACGAGCCACGTCATGGCTCCACCCTATCTAATCCCACGGGCCCCGGCCGCCGCACCGCAATAGACACGTCATCATGCACCTGGTTTAAGACGACGAATCCCGGACCGCGGAGGCGGCCCGGGATTCGCTGCGCTCTATCGTGCAGTTCAGTGTTGCCGTTCAGGTGCTAGCTCCTGCGGGCGTAGCCTTCCCACTTGCTGGCCTGGTGTTCGCCGTCGACAAAGCGGATCGTGCCGGACTTGGAGCGCATCACGATGGACTGGGTGAGGACCTTGTCCTTGGAGTAGCGGACGCCCTTGAGGAGGTCGCCGTCGGTGATGCCGGTGGCCGCGAAGTAGCAGTTGTCGCTGGAGACGAGGTCGTTGGTCGAGAGCACGCGCTCCAGATCGTGGCCGGCGTCGATCGCCTTCTGCTTCTCTTCGTCGCTCGTGGGCCACAAGCGGCCCTGGATGACGCCGCCGAGGGACTTGATGGCGCAGGCCGCGACGATGCCTTCCGGGGTTCCGCCGATGCCCATGAGGGCGTCGACTCCGGTGCCGGCACGCGCAGCGGCGATGGCCCCCGCGACGTCGCCGTCCATGATGAACTTCGTGCGGGCGCCGGCTTCGCGGATTTCCTCCACGAGGGGGCGGTGCCGGTCGCGGTCCAGGATCATGACGTTGAGCTGGTTGACCTTGACGCCCTTGGCCTTGGCGATCAGGTGCAGGTTCTGCTTGACCGGCAGACGCAGGTCCACCATGTCGGCCGCTTCCGGGCCGGTGACGAGCTTTTCCATGTAGAACACGGCGGAGGGATCGAACATGGAGCCGCGTTCGGCGACGGCCAGGACGGCCAGGGCATTGTTGATGCCAAGGGCGGTCAGCCGGGTTCCGTCGATGGGGTCGACGGCGACGTCGCACTCGGGGCCGGTGCCGTCACCGACGTGCTCGCCGTTGAACAACATCGGGGCTTCGTCCTTCTCGCCCTCACCGATGACAACGACGCCGTTGAAGTGCACGGTCTGCAGGAAGGAGCGCATGGCGTCCACGGCGGCGCCGTCGGCCTTGTTCTTGTCGCCGAAACCCACCCAGTGGCCGCCGGCGATGGCCGCGGCTTCCGTGACGCGGACAAGTTCCAGCGCGAGGTTGCGGTCAGGCTCATCGATCCCGACGGCGAGCGACGGGGAAAGCGTGGAGTACTTCTGGGACATGGGCGCTGGTGTCACGTGAACCTCTTCTTCGAGTGGCGGTCGTTGAACCCGTACGGCCAGGATCGATCCGTCGCGGTGATTCGTCTGATATTGATCATAGTCGGGGCGGACCCGGAAGGTCATGGGATGACCGGCGCGTGACGCACTTCACCGTCGGAGGGGCCGCTGCGCCGCGAATGTGAGATCGGCCCGGACATGCGCGACTATAGAGGGGTGAGTGAATTGCAGGACGCTTCCCCCGCCGCCCCCGGTTCGCCGGCTGGCAGCGCCCCCGCGGCAGACCCGCCCCCTTCCGGACAGCCCGTGAAGCCCGTCATCGCCGCCGCGGCGGCCAAACGCGCCAACGCCTCCGTGATGGGCATGATCATCGCCCTGGTGGTGAGCATCGCCGCGTTCCTGCCGATCGTCCTCATGAACCCGTCTCCGAAGACCGACGGTTACCGGCCCAACGTCAACGTCAGCGCCACCGCGCAGAACGCGGCGGGTGTGGCGGGATTCACACCCGTGGCGGCCGATACCGGCGACACATTCCGCGCCAACTACGCCCGTTGGGAGTCCGGCGCCGGCAGCGGCGTCCCCGCCTGGGAAGTCGGCTACCTGACGCCCAAGGAATCCTTCATCGCCCTCGTGCAGACCCGCACGGCCAACCCCACCTGGCTCCTGCAGCAGACCAAGAACGCTCCCGTGACCGGCACCCGCAATGCCGGCGGCCGCGACTGGGAACTGCGCGACACCGGCAAGGGCGAGAAATCCATGGTGCTGACTGATCGCGGCACCACCGTCATCCTCTCCGGATCCGCGACGCTGGAGGAGTTCTCCGCCCTGGCCACCGCCGTGGTGAAGTCGCTCGAAAGCAATCTGCCCGCCGGGGCATCGTCCAGCACGCCAGGCGCAACAGTTTCACCTTCGGCCAGCCCTTCACCGTAAAGTGGCCACGTGGCTACTTATCTGACTCCCGCACTCGCCTGGCAGCGTCTCCGTGAAGGCAACAAGCGTTTTGTCGCCGGCACGTCCTCACACCCCAACCAGGACGCGTCGCGACGCTCGTCGCTGGTTGAAAACCAGCACCCCTTCGCGGTGATCTTCGGTTGCGCCGACTCCAGGCTTGCCGCCGAAATCATCTTCGACCTCGGCCTCGGGGACGCCTTTGTGGTCCGCACCGCCGGCCAGGTGATCGACGACGCCGTGCTTGGCTCGCTGGAATACAGCGTCAGCGAACTGGACGTCCCTCTGATCGTCGTCCTGGGGCACGACAGTTGTGGTGCTGTCACTGCAACCAAGAACGCCGTGGAAACCGGCCAGATGCCGGTCGGTTTCATCCGCAGCCTGGTGGAGCGGATCACCCCGTCCGTGTTGACCTCGCTGCGTAACAATCAGACCGACGTCAACGACATGGTGGTCGAGAACGTCAAGCAGACCTCGCAGCGGCTGGTGGACAGTTCCCGGGTGATTTCGGGCGCAGTCGACAGCGGCCGCACCGCCGTGATCGGCCTCGCCTACAGCCTGGCTGACGGCCGGGCCGATCTCGTTTCCAGCATCGGCAGGCTGTAAACCCCGGCGCCCGGCCGTCGCAGCCTGCTCACGGTTTTCGGTGGGACTCCTACTCCCAATAAGCTAGCCCCATGACTTCCACAGATGAGTTGAACACCGAAGAGTTCCGCATTGAACACGACACGATGGGCGAAGTCCGCGTTCCCGTGAACGCCCTGTACCGCGCACAGACGCAGCGGGCAGTCGAGAACTTCCCCATCTCCGGCAAGACCTTGGAGCGCGCCCACATCGAAGCCCTGGCACGGGTGAAGAAGGCCGCCGCCCAGGCAAACGCAGAACTGGGGGTGCTCGACGGCGAGCTCGCCCAGGCGATTGCCGACGCAGCCGACCAGGTTGCGGCCGGCAAGTACGACGGCGACTTCCCGATTGACGTCTTCCAGACCGGCTCCGGCACGTCCTCGAACATGAACACCAACGAGGTCATCGCCGAGCTCGCCACGCGTGCCCTCACGTCTGCCGGAAGCGACAAGGTTGTGCACCCGAACGACCACGTCAACGCCTCGCAGTCCTCCAATGACGTCTTCCCCACGTCCGTCCACGTCGCCGCCACGTCCGCCCTGATCAACGATCTGATCCCGGCCCTCGGCTACCTGGCGGAGTCGCTGGAGCGCAAGGCCACCGAATTCAAGGACGTCGTGAAGTCCGGCCGCACGCACCTCATGGACGCCACCCCCGTCACGCTGGGCCAGGAGTTCGGCGGCTACGCAGCGCAGGTCCGCTACGGCATCGAGCGCATCAACGCCGCCCTCCCCCGCGTCGCCGAGGTCCCGCTTGGCGGCACCGCCGTGGGCACCGGCATCAACACGCCGGCCGGATTCCCGGAGCGCGTGATCGAACTGCTGGCGGCCGACACCGGACTGCCCCTGACCGAGGCCCGCGACCACTTCGAGGCCCAGGCCAACCGGGACGGCCTCATCGAAGCGTCCAGCCAGCTGCGCAACATCGCGATTTCCTTCATGAAGATCAACAATGACCTGCGCTGGATGGGCTCCGGCCCCAACACCGGCCTCGGCGAAATCGCCATCCCGGACCTGCAGCCGGGCTCGTCGATCATGCCGGGCAAGGTCAACCCCGTCATCTGCGAAGCCTCCATCATGGTCTGCGCCCAGGTGATCGGCAACGACACCGCCATCGCGTGGTCCGGCACCAACGGCGCCTTCGAACTCAACGTCGGCATCCCGGTCATGGCCGCCAACCTCCTTGAATCCGTGCGCCTGCTGGCCAACACCAGCCGCGTCATGGCCGACAAGATGATCGACGGCATCACCGCCAACGTCGAGCGCGCCCGCTTCCTCGCCGAGGCCTCGCCGTCGATTGTGACCCCGCTGAACAAGTTCATCGGCTACGAGAACGCCGCCAAGATCGCCAAAAAGGCCGTGGCCGAGGGCCTGACCATCCGTGAGACGGTCGTCTCCATGGGCTTCCTCGAGCGCGGCGAACTGACCGAAGAGCAGCTGGACACCGCCCTGGACGTCATGTCCATGACGCGCCCGCCGCACAAGGCCTGACGGCTCCGGGCGGCGCCGCCCCCGAAGAGTACAAACCCCGACGGCCGGCATCCTTCCTGGAAGGGTGCCGGCCGTCGGCATGTCTGCACCGGAGGTCAGAACTTAGACCCTGGGCGGTTCCCCGCCGGCGGCCTCCCGCTCCTGCGCCGTGTACGCCGCCGCGGCCGCGGCATCCGCCATGCTGGCACCGCCGATCCGTGCCTCCCGCAACCGCCGCGTCTTGGCGGACTGGACGGAGAAGGCAGCATCGACGTTCCCGGCGGCATAGGTCAGGGCGTCTTCGGCGCGGATGCCGAGGCCGCCGGCGGTCAATACGGCGTCCTGGTTGGCGCCCAAATACGTGAACTGCCAGCCCCACTGGCTCTGCTGCCGCTGGACCAGGGCCTTGACCAGCTCGCCCGTGGCCTCGCGCGAGGAGTTCTCGTGGCCGTCCGTCAGCACGGCCACCAGCACAGTGCCGGGGCGCTCATCCTCCGGAAGGGCCGCCAGTTCCGCACCCGCTTCGCCGATCAGCCTGACCATGGCGTCGTGCAGGGCGGTGCTGCCCCGCGGCTGCAGGTCCAGGGCCGGCACGTCCTGGATGTCCACCGAGGCGTAGACGCGCTCGTAGGTGTCATCGAACTGCGCCAGCGACAGCCGGCACCGGCCCGCCACTGCCCGCTGTTCGCGGATGAACGCCGCAAACCCGCCCACAGTGTCATCGGCGATGGCGCTCATCGACCCGGAACGGTCCAGGAGGACGTACACGTGCGTCAGGGCTGAATCTGTCATGCTTCCCCATTTCCGGCCCCCGACGGAGCTTCTGCCTCGTCGCGGGCCACCTGTTGCCAGCGGTATGGCTGGACAGGAGCAGGCTACGGCCGGGCAGCGACATTATTGCCGGCAACAGCCCAAACAACCCAAACAGCCCAAACAGCCCAAAGTTTCTTTTGCACTATTTATAATTTAGTGCAAAAATACACTTCATGGGAAACAGTGCAATTACCTCAGGCGGCCTCCGCGAGCGCAAGCGGGCCGCAACACGGGCGGCGATCACCGCCGTCGCGCGTTCCCTGACCGCCGAACGCGGCCTCAGCGGCTACACCGTGGAGGAAGTCTGCGAGCGCGCGGGCATCTCCCGCCGGACCTTCTTCAACTACTTCCCTGCCAAGGAAGATGCGATCCTGGGCCACGTCGACGACGACTTTCCGGAAGAGGTGGTGGCCCGGTTCATGGCGGGCGGCGCGGGTTCGCCCGCCGGGGAAATCTCGGCCTCACTCCTCGCCGACCTCGTGCGCCTGTCCCTTGATCTGTCGGAGCGGATGAGCGGCTCCGAGGAAGAGACCCGCCAGCTGATCGGGGTGATCAAGAAGGAGCCCCAGCTGATGCTGAAGATCATCGGCGCAACCGAGGAACGTGAGGCCGACTTCGCCCGGCTGCTAGCGGCCAGGGAAGGCGTACCTGCCGATCATCCCGTAGTCCGCATGGCCGTGGCCCTCCTCGGAAACGTCGCCAGGAAAACCAGCGCCGACTACTTCTCCGAGGGCAACGCCCGCCCCTACAAGGACTTGCTGCTGGAAAACATTGCAGCAGCCCGCACGCTCTTCTCCCTGCCGTTCACCATGTCCCAGTTCGACACAGTCCACTTCGACGGAGTCGAGTCAAATACAGTCCAGCCCAACCCTTCCGAAGGAGCGCAATGAGCGCCGCCGTCAGCACCAAGCCAGCAGCCGAGCCGCTGCTGCTGACCCAGAAACGCATCTGGATCATCTTCTCCGCCCTCATCGCGGGCATGCTGCTCTCCAGCCTTGACCAGACCATCGTCTCCACCGCCATGCCGACGATCGTCGGCAAGCTCGGCGGCGTGGAACACCAGGCCTGGATTACCACTGCCTACCTGCTCGCCACCACCATCGTCATGCCCATCTATGGAAAGTTCGGCGACATCTTGGGCCGCCGGAACCTGTTCCTCATCGCCATCGGGCTCTTCACCCTCGCCTCTGTCGGGTGCGCCCTCGCCACCGACTTCTGGGGCTTCGTGGTCTTCCGCGCCATCCAGGGCCTCGGCGGCGGCGGCCTGATGATCCTGTCCCAGGCCATCATCGCCGACATCGTTCCGGCCAAGGAGCGCGGCAAGTACATGGGCCCGCTGGGCGCAATCTTCGGCCTCTCCGCCGTCGCCGGACCGCTGCTGGGCGGTTTCTTCGTGGACCACCTGACCTGGGAATGGGCCTTCTACATCAACATCCCGATCGGCATCGCCGCGTTCACCATCGCCTGGTTCACCCTGACGCTGCCGAACAAGAAGGCCGAGAAGCGGATCGACATCCTGGGCGTGCTGCTGCTCTCCGCGGCCACGACGTGCCTGATTTTCTTCACCGACTTCGGCGGCAAGAAGGACGAAGGCTGGGATTCCCCGCTGACGTGGGCGTTCGGCGCCGGGCTGGTGCTCGCCGCTACGGCCTTCATCCTGGTGGAGCGCCGGGCGGAGGACCCCATCATTCCGTTGAGCCTGTTCAAGAACCGCATCTTCGTGAACTCCACCGCCATCGGCTTCACCCTCGGGCTGGGCATGTTCGCGGCTATCGCCTTCGTCCCGACCTTCCTGCAGATGTCCTCCGGGACCTCCGCCGCCGAATCCGGCCTGCTGATGCTGCCCATGATGGTGGGACTCATGGGCATGGCCATCTTCTCCGGCATCCGCATTTCCAAGACCGGCAAGTACAAGATGTTCCCGATCCTCGGGGCCACCCTGACCATCGCGGCAATGCTGTGGTTGACCACACTCACGACCGCCACGCCCATCTGGGTCATCTGCGTGCAGCTGTTCGTCTTCGGCGCCGGCCTGGGCTCGATCATGCAGGTGATTGTCCTGGTGGTCCAGAACTCGGTGCCGGCGGACCAGATCGGCACGGCCACGAGCACCAACAACTACTTCCGCGAGGTGGGCGCATCCCTGGGCGTGGCGGTGTTCGGCTCCATCTTCACCACCCGGCTCTCCGAGTCCCTGACCAATGCCTTTACCGGCGCCGGGGCGTCCGCTGAGCAGGCGTCGCAGTCCACCCGGACGATGGACCCCCAGGTCCTCAGCCAGCTCCCGGCGCAGCTCAAGGACGCGATTGTCAACGCCTACGCGGACTCGCTGGCCCCCGTCTTCTGGTACCTGCTGCCCTTCCTGGTCATCGCCCTGATTCTGGCCCTGACCCTCAAGCAGATCCCCTTGTCGGACACCGCCGGCATGGTGGCCCGCGGCGAAGCAGTCGGCGGCGAGGAAGCCGAGCGGCTCGAGGCGGAACGGGCGGCAGCCCGCCACGCCGCCGACGCCGCGGAGTCCACGGGGCCGGAAGGGCTTTCAGCCCACGGCAACACCGGTGGGTCCGGCCACGAAGACGAGCTCACCCGCCTGCGCGGCTGAGGGTCCGGAAACTGACGGTCCGGAGACGGCCCGGCAGCAGCCGGTGAGTGCCAGCAGGGGCGCCGCAACCTTTGGGGGTGCGGCGCCCCTGCCGCGTGCCGGCCGGTCGGCTCCGGCAGGCCGGGATGGCCGTGCAGTCGGCCTATCCGGCGGCCGGCAGCAGCATGGCGGCGGCCGTGCCGGCCAGCATGAAGGGCCCGAAGGGAATGGCCGACTGCAGCGTCCCGCGCCGTGCGGCGAGCAATCCGAGACTCCACAGCCCGCCGAGGACGAACGCCGCAAAGGTCCCCGCCATGACGTGCCCCCAGCCCAGGAATCCCAGGTACATTCCCAGGACGCCCGCGAGTTTCACGTCGCCGAATCCCATTCCCGGCGGATATACCGCGTGCAGGAGAAAGTAGAAAAGCCAGAGGGCTGCCCCGCCGGCCAGGACACGGAGCCCCGGAATGCCGAATGCCCCGGCGTCGGCTATGCCGGCCACGTCCTGCCCGCCGGGAAGCAACTGGCTGGCCGCCGCGCCCAGCAGAAGGACTCCGGCGATCCCATAGGAGGGAAAGACGATCCTGTCCGGGAGCAGGTGGTGCCGGACGTCAATGACCGTGAGCCGAACGGCCATCACGAAGAAATACGCGCACGCAGCCAGGGCAAGCCAGAAAGCCAGCGGGTTGGCGGCGCCCAGGGTGCCGAGTCGTTCGATCACCCTCGGATGCTACTTGATATTCGTCCGGCCCGGCGGTCCCCGCGCGTAAACTGTGGATATGGCCGCATGGGACAGCACGAACCGGCGCGGGCCGGACGCGCCCCGCGGCCCGGCGGAGAAGGCCGCGGCCTTCCGGAACCTGTGCCGGTCATCGCCCTGGAAGTGGCAGTCGCTGAGGTTCGAGTACCTGGACCGGCCGCTCACGGTTTCCGCGGTTTCCCCGGCCGCCCCCTCCCCCGGCGACCTCGTCAGGGGGTGGCTGCGCCGGCCCGGTGCCTTGCGGCTGGAGACTGCCGACGGACTGGTCATCGGCAGCACCACCGGCATCAATGATTCCCGCGGCGGCTTCTATATCAGCTCCACGAGGAAGACCTGGCTCCTGCCCCCGCAGTTGGTTACGCCGGTGTACGACGACGACGGGCTGGTGCGCCGCCGCCCGGAGGCAGCTTATGGCGAGCCGTCGTTCGGCAACGGCAGGTTCGCCGCCGTCCTGGACCCGGTGGAGCTTGCGGGGAACGCCCCCGTCCCGTTGGAGTTCCCAAACTCCAACGCCGTCGAGCTTGGCCCCATCACGGAGGTAGACCACGAGGGCCGGCCGGCCCTGGAATCGACGGTCAGCCCGAACCTCTCCTACCGTCCCGCCTATCCCGGAGCCCCGCTATGCCGTCCGGGACGCACACTGCTGAGGATTGACGCCGGCACGGGCGTCTGCGTTGCGAGCCGCTGGCTGGACGCGCCCGGGGCCGGCTCAGAGCAGGACGGTTACGGGCACTGGCTCCGCATCCTGGGCGTCGACGAATACATGCTCGATGACCTGTTCCTGGCCGAATCGATGAACCTCACGGACGTCCGGCGCCACATCAGCTGGGACGTCCCCGCGGAGTAGCCCGGCCGTGACTCGCATCCGCCCGCCGGCACCGCTAGGCTTCCTGCGATGACTGAACCCGCCGACTACTGGCCCCCTTTCGGCTTGAGCCTGACCACGCCGCGTCTTCAGCTGCGCCCCATCCGCGACGCGGACATTCCGGCCGCGGTCTCAGCCGCCCTGAGCGGCGTGCACGAGCCGGGCCGCAGCCCCTTCAGCAGGCCCTGGGCCGAATCCCCCGCTGAGGAGCTCGGCCCGAACATGGCGCAGTGGTACTGGCGGTGCCGCGGGAACATGACACCGCAGGACTGGACCCTCCTGCTCGGCATCTGGCACGAGGACGAATTCGTCGGATGCCAGGACGTCGAGGCCAAAGACTTCGCCACGCTGAAGACGGTCACCACTGGCTCCTGGCTGCGGCAAAGCGTGCACGGCCGCGGCCTCGGCAAGGAAATGCGAGCCGCCGTCGCCCTCTACGCCTTCGACTGGCTCGGCGCCGAAGTGGCGGAATCCGAGGCCGCCGCCTGGAACCAGCAGTCCCTGGGCGTCTCACGCTCCCTCGGCTACGAGCTCAACGGCGTCACCCGCGCCGCCTGGGGCGGCAAGGCCCAGGGGGTCCAAAACGTCCGACTCACCCCCGCCACCTTCAAACGCCCCGACTGGCAGCTCGATGTAAAAGGCCACGAACCCACGGCCAAATTCCTGGGCATCCACCAGTAGCAGCCCCGGCGGGGCCGCGGCGACCCGCCGTCGTTTAGACACCTCCCGTCGCGACGCTACGGTCGCTGGGCGACCTTCACTTCGCTTTGGTCGGCGATGCGCTCCTCAGCGGGACACCGCAGCCCCGCGAAGGTGGGACGCTCACCAGCCGGGACGCGGTCTCTCCTAAGGGGGCGCTCATCAGCCGAGACGCGCACCTCCGCAAGGTGAGGGACAAACCTGCCGGGACGCGGTCTTTCGCAAAGGAGCGCATCGCGACGCATCGGATCCCCGGAGGTCGCTCAGCGACCGCAGGGGTCCATATGCGTCGTGTCTAAGCGACGGCGAAAGGCCGCGGCACGGCGAACCCAACCACGGTTACCCGACCACAGCGAAGGACCGCTGCCCGGCAAACCCAACCACGGCGAACCCAACCACGATTACCCGACCACAGCGAAGGGCCGTGGTCCGGCGAACCGGACCACGGCCCCCAACCTCGGGAGGCTAGATCTCCGCCCCCTCCAGCAGCTCCGTCACGAGGGCTGCGATCGGCGAGCGCTCCGAGCGGGTGAGGGTGATGTGGCCGAACAGCGGGTGTCCCTTCAGGGTCTCGACGACGGCCGCCACGCCGTCGTGCCGTCCGACCCGCAGGTTGTCCCGCTGGGCGACGTCGTGGGTCAGGACGATCTTGGAGTTCTGGCCGATCCGGCTCATCACTGTCAGCAGCACATTCTTCTCCAGGGACTGCGCCTCGTCGACGATCACGAATGCGTCGTGCAGGGAGCGTCCGCGGATGTGCGTCAGCGGCATGACCTCAAGCATGCCCCGGTCCATCACTTCCTCCACAACTTCCTGGCTGACCAGCGCGCCCAGGGTGTCAAAGACCGCCTGCGCCCACGGGTTCATCTTTTCCGCTTCGGACCCGGGCAGGTAGCCGAGTTCCTGGCCGCCCACCGCGTACAGGGGGCGGAAGACGATCACCTTGCGGTGCTCCCGGCGCTCCAGGACGGCTTCGAGACCGGCGCACAGGGCCAGTGCGGACTTGCCCGTGCCGGCCCGGCCGCCGAGGGACACGATTCCGACCGACGGGTCCATCAGGAGGTCGATCGCCAACCGTTGCTCGGCCGAGCGGCCGTGGAGTCCGAAGACGTCGCGGTCGCCCTTCACGAGCCGGACCTGTTTGTCCGCCCCTACCCGTCCGAGGGCCGAGCCGCGGCTGGACAGCAGGACCAGCCCGGTGTTGGTCGGCATCTCGGCCGCCGCCGGGATGAATACCGGCTCGTGCCCGTACAAGGTGGCAACCTCGTCCTCGCCCGCGTCGAGCTCGGCGACGCCGGTCCAGCCGGAGTCCTTGACGAGTTCATTGCGGTACTCGTCGGCCAGCAGCCCCATGGCCGAGGCCTTGACGCGCATCGGCAGGTCCTTGGACACCACCGTCACGTCGCGGCCCTCGTTGGCCATGTTCTTGGCCACCGCGAGGATGCGGCTGTCGTTGTCCACCCCGCGGAACCCGGCGGGCAGCACCTCGGCGGAGATATGGTTCAGCTCCACCATGAGCGTGCCGCCGTCGGGGCCCAGCGGGATGGGACGGTCCAGGCCGCCGTGCTCGAGCCGCAGGTCATCGAGCAGCCGGAGGGCTTTGCGCGCAAAGTAACCCAGCTCCGGGTCGTGGCGCTTTCCTTCGAGCTCGGTGATGACAACGATCGGCAAGATGACCTCGTGCTCGGCGAAGCGCAGGAGGGCCCGCGGATCGGAGAGCAGGACGGAGGTATCGATCACGAAACTGCGGGCCGTGCCCCGGCTCCCTGTTCCTTCCCCGGAAACAGCAAGACCGGCCGCCGCGGAATCCGCTGCTCCGGTCTTTGAGGTGGCTCGCTTGGCGCGAGAGGTAGCTTTCTGTCCCTGATCGGAAATGACGTCGGGCAGTTGCTCAGAAATAGCCACATCGACTCCAGCCCCGGGGCAATGCCCGGAATTGTTATTGGTGAGGCGGCTCGGCCTGGAGGCCGGACGCGGCCTCCCATACACCCGGTGCGAAAATCCGCTCCATGTACTGGCCTCCCCGATCGGCCGGCGAATTGCCTGCCGATGGGATTAACGTACGTCTCCGGGGGCCGGTTTGTCCGATAATTTTTCGGCGATTCTTGTTGCCGTCTTGTGAACTCCGCGTGAACCGCTCAGGCGCCGAAGCGGCGCTGCCTGCCGGCGTAGTCGCGCAGGGCACGCAGGAAATCCACCTTGCGGAACGCCGGCCACAAGGCCTCGCAGAAGTAGAACTCACTGTACGCGCTCTGCCACATGAGGAATCCGGACAGCCGCTGCTCCCCGGAGGTCCGGATCACCAGGTCCGGATCCGGCTGGCCCCGGGTGTAGAGGAAGCGCGAGATGTCATCCACGGTGAGTTCATCGGCCAATTGTCCAATGTCCGCTCCCCGGGCGACGGCGTCGTGCAGCAGTTCCCGGACGGCGTCGACGATCTCCCGCCGTCCGCCGTAGCCGACGGCGACGTTGACGTGCAGCCTCTCCTGCGCGGGCGTGCGCGCCGTCAGGTTGTTCAGCCGCTCGGCGAGGTAGTCCGGCAGCAGCTCGGGGGCGCCCATGGCGTGAACCGAGATGTTGGCGTCCTCGTCCAGCCGGTCCAGGGTGTTGGCGATGATGCCCATCAGGAGGTCGAGTTCCTCGCCGGAGCGGTTCATGTTGTCCGTGGAGAGCATGTACAAGGTGACCACCTTGATGCCCAGCTCCTGGCACCAGCCGAGGAATTCGTGGATCTTGTCCGCGCCGGCCTGATGGCCCTGGCTCGTGGGGGCGTTGAACTGGCGGGCCCAGCGCCGGTTGCCGTCGACCATGACGCCGACGTGGCGCGGGATCCGTTCAGGATCGAGGGAGCGCTGGAGCTTGCGCTCGTAAAAGCCGTAGAGGAATCCGGGCATTTCCATCCGGAGATTCACCTGGCTTCCTTGAGGTACTTGTTCAGTGCACATCCTAGGCTACCTGCCGGAGGGCCGTGCCGGGTGCAGCTCCGTCACAGGACAGCCCCGGACCGCTTGTTACTCACCGGTAACTTACTAGGGCGTAGGTTACTATTACGGCATGGAAAGCAACAGTCCGGAGCCCCGGCCGGAGCCTCCGGCGAAGCGGGCAACCCCGGTGGACGACGCCGCGGTGCGCCTGGCTGAACTGCTGATGATCAAGCCCAAATGGCGGGGCTGGATCCACACCGTCACCGCCCCGCTGGCACTGGCCGCCGGGCTGGTGCTGGTGATCCTGGCGCCGCCGGACCTGAAGGTGGCCTGCGCCGTCTATGCCGTTACCGGGGTCCTGCTGTTCGGCGTCAGTGCCGTCTATCACCGCGGGAACTGGTCACCGCGTGTGAAGATCGTCCTGAAGCGGCTGGATCACACGAACATCATGCTGGTGATCGCCGGAAGCTACACGCCGCTCGCCTGGGCCCTGCTGGACCGGCAGCAAGCCGAAGTGCTGCTCTGGGTGATCTGGTCCGGGGCCATCCTCGGTGTGCTGTTCCGCCTGCTGTGGACCAATGCTCCGCGGTGGCTCTATGTGCCGATCTATATCGCACTCGGCTGCGGCTCGCTGTTCTATTTGCCGGACTTTTTCGCCGCCAACGCTGCCTCGGCGGTGCTGATCTGCGTCGGCGGGGTCCTGTACATCACGGGAGCCGTGTTCTATGCGCTGAAGAAGCCGAATTTCAGCTATGAACACTTCGGCTTCCATGAACTGTTCCATGCGCTGACGGTCTTTGCCTTCGCCGCGCACTACATCGCCATTGCCATCGCGGTCCTGGGCTGACGCCGGCTGCGCTGATTCTCCCCACCTTTGAGACAGCGACGCCGGGACTCGCCGGCAGTTCGGCCCGACACGCCGGGCGCCAGCTTCAATCGAGGGGAATTCCGGCGTTAGGAGCTGGCCCCCGACTCAGCCGGGATGCCCTGCCGCAATGAGCTCGGGCAGCAGCCGCATGTCTGAAAAGACGGTGGTTCCGGGACCGGCCAATCGGGAAGCCGGGGGTGACACCGCCGGCATACGCGAAGACGTGCATTCCCGCCGCCCGGGCGGCCTGGACGCCGTAGGCGCTGTCCTCGACGACGGCGCACCGCCCGGGAGCGGTGCCCAGGCTCGCCGCGGCGTGGAGGAACAGGTCCGGCGCGGGTTTGCCGTTGGCCACCTCTGTGGCGCTGTAGATGCGGCCCTGGAAGCGGCGCAGCAGCCCGGTCTTGCCCAGGGTCCGGCGCATCTTTTCGTGGCTGCCGCTGGAGGCGACACAGTGCGGCAGGGACAGCCGGTCCAGGGCGTCCTCGATGCCATCAACGGCCTCGAGGTCACGTTCAAACGCCTCCTGGTACCAGCGACCGTAGTCGCGGTCCCAGCCGTCGGCCAGCCGGACCCCGAGCTGCTGTTCCACGGCGGCCACAAAGTGCGCCTCGGATTTTCCGACGAACCGTTCCACGATGTCATCGAGTTCCAGGTCCCAGCCGAGATCGGCCAGCACTCGCTGGTCCACCCGGATGGCGATCACCTCGGAATCGACCAGCACACCGTCGCAATCGAACACCACCAGCTCAAAGCCGTCCTGACCACTCATGAGGACATCCTAGCCAGCTGCCCGCGCATTTCTTCGACGGAAGTCGAGGGGAGGCCGCAGACCATGCCGCGGCACAGGAACACCTGCGGGGCGCCGTCCGGGCCCGCGCCGCGGCCCTGCAGCAGCGGTACTGGCCGGGCGGCGCCGTCGTCCTGGACCGCGACCACCAGCCCGGGGCTCGCCGAGAGCAGCAGCTCCCGGTGCAGCACGGCCCGTTCCGGGGTGTCCGGTCCGGCGACGGCGGCCTCGATGGGACCGGCGAGGGCGGCCTGGGCGGTCGCGAGCAGCCAGCCGGCGGCGCGGGGTGCCTGGCCGGCAAGCGGAGGAAGCAACAGGGCGAGGATGCTGGCCGCCAGGGTGCGGTGTTCGGACGAGCCGGAGAAGGCCGAGTGGGTCAGCAGGGCACCGGCCAGCGCGGCGGCGCCGCTGGGGGTGGCGCCGTCGAACGGTTCCAGGCCCTCACGGCCGCCCTGGGCGGCCGTGACCTGCACGGACTCCCCCGCAGCGTCCCTCAGGCCGCCGTCGGCCGCGAACCGCCTACAGGCGGCGTCCAGAATGGCCTCGGCCAGCCCATACCAGCGGGCGTGCCCGGTAACCGCATAGAGCGCGAACAGCCCCTCGGCGCAGAAGGCGTAGTCCTCCAGCAAACCGCCGATTCCGCCCGCCACTCCGTCATGGGAGACGCGCAGAAGCCTGCCGGGGCCATCCGCCGCGGGCCGCCAGTGCACGCGCTCAAGATAGTCCGCGATCCGCTCCGCCGCGGCCACAAGCTCCGGGCGTGCAAGGACGGCGCCGGCGTCGGCGAGGGCGGCGACTGCCAGCCCGTTCCAGCCCGCCACCACCTTGTCATCCCGGCCGGGCTGGGGCCGGTTCCTGCGCGCCTGCGCCAGCAGCGGGCGCACCCGCTGCCACAGCGCGGCGTCCCCGGCGGACATCTCCAGGCCCGGATGCAGCGGCGAACCGTCAGCGCTCACGCTTCCGGGCATTCGGACGTTCTTGAGGGCCGCCACGGCGGCGCCGTCGGCCGGGCCCAGGAGCGACTCAAGGCCGCCGGGAGTCCACAGGTAGCTGGCCCCCTCGGCGTGCACGCCGTCGACGACCGTGTCGGCGTCCAGCGACGACGCCAGGGCCACGACCCCGGTGTCCGGTCCCGTCGCAGGGCCCGCCGCAGGGGCTGGCGCCGGGCCCGTCGCAGGTGCCAGCCCGAGGCGGGCCAGGAGCCAGTCGGCGGTAAGCCCGGCAATCCCGGCGGCCTCGGCCGCCGGGTACTCCGGCGTGCCGCCCAGCCGGACCCAATGGACATAGACGCGCAGCAACTGGGCGTTGTCGTAGAGCATTTTCTCGAAGTGCGGAACGGACCAGTCTCCCGTCACCGAATAGCGCGCGAAGCCGCCGTCGAGCTGGTCGAACAACGCCGAGCGGGACATTGCTGCCAGGCACCGACCGGCCATGTCCCGGGCCGCCGTCGCGGTCTCCAGGCCCGCGGTGTCCGGAGCGGCTGCCGGCGGCATGCTGTCCGAGGGCACTGCGGCGTGACGGATCAGGAATTCGAGCACGGCCGCGGGCGGGAACTTCGGTGCGCCGCCGAAGCCGCCGTGGTCCCGGTCCTCGGCGCCGGAGAGGGCGGTGACGGCTTCGCCAAGGAGCGCCGCGTCCAGGGGTTCGGCCGGCCCGTCGAGGCGCAGGGCGGCTGCCGGCTGGGAGGCGGCGATGCCGCGCGCCAGGGTGGCCGCGTTGGCCTCGACGGCGCCGCGGCGTTCCGTCCAGGCCTCGCTCACGGCTTCAACGACCTGCCGGAAGGACGGACGGCCCGGCATGGGCCGGGGTGGGAAATAGGTGCCGGCATGGAAGGCGCGGCCATCGGGCAGGAGGAAGACGGACATCGGCCAGCCGCCCTCGCCGCTGATCGCCTGCGTCGCTGTCATGTAAACAGCATCGACGTCGGGGCGCTCTTCCCGGTCCACCTTGATGGAGACAAAGTGGGCGTTCAGGTAGTCGGCGGTGTCCTGGTCCTCGAAGGATTCATGGGCCATGACGTGGCACCAGTGGCAGGCCGCGTAGCCGATTGAGAGGAACACCGGCACGTCCCGGGCGGCAGCGGCGGCGAAGGCCGCGTCACCGAACGGCTGCCAGTGCACGGGATTGCCGGCGTGCTGGCGCAGGTACGCAGAGGGTTCCGCCGCCAGGGCATTCGAGGCCCCGGACGGTGGGTTGGGGAATCCGCGGTCAGCGGGTTCCGGGTCCCGCATCGCCGTTGACTTCCGGCCGGTTAACCCCGCCGTCGGCGGGGAAGGCCGTGCCGTCAGCGCGGAAGGCAGCGCCGTCGGCAGGGAATACGCCGCCCGGGGCCCCTGGTTCCTGGGATGCGTCCTCGGCGGCCGCACGCTCTTCCTCCACCTGGGCACGGTAGCGGACCCGGCGGATACGCCGCACCATGTCCACGATCAGCAGCGCGGTCAGCACCACGATGAAGGCTGTCAGCAGGAAGCCCAGCAGACCCGGGGTGACCTGGTCCTCGGACAGGCCCGGGCGCAGCGACGGCGTAGGGGTCGGCGCCGGGGTTGTTGCGAGGGCGATGAGCAAGGAATGCACGGTGGGAAACCTTCTGTGGAACTGGGTGTCTTTTCTGCGGTGACTTTTCTACAGTGCTTTGTCTACAACATCTTTTCTACACTGGATAGAAGAGCCATTTCGTCTCTATCTTAGCCCGGCGAAGAGGTCCGTTTCCGGCAGATCCACGGGGATCCGGGATTCGATCAGGGAGTAGTCCTCCCACGGCCAGACCTTGCGCTGCATGGCCGAGGAGACCGCGAAGAAGAATCCTTCCGGGTCCACCTGGGTCCGGTGTGAGCGGAGTGCGTCGTCGCGGGCTTCGAAGAAATCGCCGCACTCGACCTGGGTTGTGGTGGCGTGTGTCGGCGGCGGCGGGGTATGCCCCTCGGCGTCCGCTTCCAGCCACGCAGCGAGCCGCTCGGCATACGGGGACTGCAGGCCGGCCTCCTCCAGCGCGGAGTGGAGGGCACGGAAACGGTCCGGGCTGAAGGCGCGGTCGTAGTAGAGCTTGCTGGGCACCCAGGGTTCCCCGGCGTCCGGATACCGGGCGGGATCGCCGGCCGCCGCGAAGGCCTCGACGGCCACCCGGTGCGCCATGATGTGGTCCGGGTGCGGGTAACCGCCGTTCTCGTCATAGCTGAGGATCACGTGGGGCTTGAAGTCCCGGACCAGCCGGACCAGCGGTGCGGCCGCCCGCTCCAGCGGCTGCAGGGCGAAGCACCCGGGCGGCAGGGCCGGCAGGGGGTCGCCCTCGGGCAGCCCGGAATCGACGAAGCCGAGCCAGCGCTGCCGGATGCCGAGGACGTTCGCGGCGGCGTCCATCTCCAGCCGGCGTGCCCCGGCCATGTCGCGTTTGGGGTGCGGTTGCCCCTCCATCGCGGGGTTCTGGATGTCGCCGCGGGAGCCGTCCGTGCACGTGGCCACCAGGACGTCCACGCCGGCGGCAGCATACATCGCCATCGTGGCGGCACCCTTGCTGGATTCGTCGTCGGGATGAGCATGGACCGCCAGCAGACGAAGCGGTGCTGACGGGCTGGGGGATGCTGTCATCGTGGGACGGCTCCTCTTTCTGCTGTGCTGCCCTGTTGGGGTGCGTCTGTTGGTGTGCGTCTTGGTCTGTGCGGCCAGCCGGAAATATCCCGGTCCGATCCACACTAAACTGGACTGGTGACTTCCGAGGACCAGCCTGCCGCGCCGGCACCTAACAGCCTATCCAATCGTTACGGCGGCCAAAAGCGCGCGCTGTCCCGCAAGGTCAAACGCAACATCCTGATCGCCGCCCTCGCCGTGGGCATTGCCTTTCTGGCCTGGGTCTCGACGTCGGCGGCCATCGGCGGTGTCAGCTACAAGGATGTCGGCTACAGCACCCCCGACGCCACGGTCACGGAAATCGACTTCCAGGTCACGAAGGACCCGGCAGCGGAGGCGAAATGCGCTGTGAAGGCCATGGACTCGAAGTTCGCGATTGTTGGCTGGAAGGTTGTGGACATCGGGCCGAACGCGGCCGATGCCGGCACGGACGGCGGACGCACCACAGCCCACCGCACCCAGCTGCGCACGGAATCCCAGGCGGTCTCCGCCGTCGTGGACAGCTGCTGGATTCCCGACGCCGGACAATAACGGGACCACAGCCCGCGGCAAGTGCCGGGCCGCGCACGCAGTGATGCCGTCCGAGGCTGCTTGGGACACCGTGTGATCCACGCCGCAGTCCTCTTTGGTTTATCCACAGGATTGACTACAATGGATCAATACCTTTCCCCCGCTGAGCTGGTTACTGCGTCATAAAAGTGGCCACCGTGGCGGGGTCTTTGCTTGTATGACCACCCAAAGGAGAAGTCCGTGTCTACCACCAACAGCGCAACTGCGGCTTGGCTTACCCAGGAAGCTTTTGACCGCCTGAAGGCAGAGCTGGACAACCTTTCCGGCCCCGGCCGGGCAGAAATCGTCCAGAAGATCGAAGCGGCGCGCCAGGAGGGCGACCTCAAGGAGAACGGTGGCTACCACGCTGCCAAGGAGGAGCAGGGCAAGATCGAGGCCCGCATCCGCCAGCTCACGGCCCTCCTCCGGGACGCCCACGTCGGGGAGGCCCCGGCCGACGACGGCATCGTGGAGCCCGGCATGATCGTCGTGGCCAGGATTGCCGGCGACGAGGAGAGCTTCCTGCTCGGCTCCCGTGAAATTGCCGGCGACTCGGACCTGGATGTCTTCAGCGAGAAGTCCCCCCTCGGCGCGGCCATCGTCGGCCACAAGGAGGGCGACAAGCTCAGCTACACCGCCCCGAACGGCAAGGACATCACGGTGGAGATCATCTCCGCCAAGCCGTACGCCGGCTGACACCAGCGACATAACAGCGACGCCGGTCTCTCCTTCAAGGGGAGGCCGGCGTCGTTTTTTCCGCCCGTTGGCGGGGGGCTGTTGGGGCCGGCCGGTTTGGCCGGAGTCCTGGGGAGGTGTCCTCTTTCCGGGTACTCAGCGTCCCGCTGGCAGCGCACCGGGGCGCCTGGTGCTCAGCAGCAGCGCGGCTGTGATACCGCCAATAGCCCCGCCCAGATGGGCCTGCCACGAGACGAAACTGGCCACGGTGGGCAGGATTCCGAACAGGATGCCGCCGTAGGCCATGAACAACACCACGGACAGGGCGATCTGCCACCAGTTCCGGTTGATGAAGCCGCGGACCAGGAGGAACGCGAAGAGCCCGAACACCAGCCCGGAGGCGCCAACAGTGACGCTGGCGCCGCCGATGAGCCACACCACGAGCCCGGATGCCAGCCAGCTGGCGGCCAGTGCGGTGATGAACACCCGGCGCCCGGAGAGGAACACGAGGAAGCCGAAGATGATCAACGGGAGCGTGTTGGACATCAGGTGGGCCAGGCTGGAGTGCAGCAGCGGAAAGGTCAGGATGTCCAGGATCCCGTCCAGGCTGCGCGGCCGCAGCCCGAAAGTGCGGTTCAGGGAGTGGAACAGTGCGGTGTTGAGGATCTCGATCAGGTAGAGCAGCACCACGAAGGAGCCGACCACCAGCAGTCCCCGGCGGGCCCGCACCGCGGTGCTCTCCCCTTCCCGCGGCTCCCCGCCCCCAAACGCGTCCGTCACCATGGCCCCTAGTGCACCACGATCGGCTGGAAACCCTCGGCGCGCAGCGCCGCCAGGACCTGGCTGCAGTGCTCGTGGCCCTTGGTTTCCAGGTTGACGGTGATGGAGACGTCGCCCATGCTGATGGAGCCGCCCACCCGGGTGTGGTCCAGGCCCGTGACGTTGGCGTCGTTCTCGGCGATGATGCGGGCAATCGTGGCCAGCGAGCCCGGACGGTCGTCCAGCATCATCCGCACGGTCATGTACCGGCCGGCGGCGGAGAGGCCGCGCTGGATGACCTTGAGCATCAGCATGGGGTCGATGTTGCCGCCCGAGAGGACCACCGCAACGGTTCCGGGGTTTTCGATCTTGCCTTCCATGAGCGCCGCGACGCCGACGGCCCCGGCAGGTTCGACCACCATCTTGGCGCGCTCCAGCAGGAAGATCAGCGCCCGGGCCAGGGCGTCTTCGCTGACGGTGACGACGTCGTCGACGAGCTCGCGGATGATGCTGAACGGCAGCTGGCCCGGCCGGCCCACGGCGATGCCGTCGGCCATGGTGGAGACCTTCTTGAGCGGGACGAGGGCGTCGGCGGCGAGCGAGGGTGGGTAGGCGGCGGCGTTTTCAGCCTGGACGCCGATGATGCGGATCTCGCGGCCGAGTTCTTTGGCGCGCGCCTTCACCGCGACGGCAACGCCCGCGAGGAGTCCGCCGCCGCCGACACCCATCAGGATGGTGTCGACGTCGGGGACCTGTTCGAGGATCTCCAGCCCGACCGTCCCCTGGCCGGCGACGACGTCGACGTCATCGAAGGGGTGGACAAAGACGGCGCCGCTTTCATCGGCGTAGCGCTTGGCTTCCGCCAGCGCCTCGTCCACGTTGTGGCCATGCAGCACCACCTCGGCGCCGTGGCTGCGGGTGGCGGCGAGCTTGGGCAGTGCGACGCCGAGCGGCATGTAGATCCGGGCCTTGATGCCCAGGCTCTTGGCTGCGACAGCCACGCCCTGGGCGTGGTTTCCGGCAGAGGCCGCCACGACGCCGCGCTTCTTTTCGGCGTCGGAGAGCTTGGCCATCCGCACGTAGGCACCGCGGACCTTGAAGGAGCCGGCGCGCTGCAGGTTTTCGCACTTGAGGAAGACCTCGCCGCCGACCGTGCTGCCGAGGGCCCGCGATGATTCCACGGGCGTCCGCGTAATAATCCCGTCGAGCAGCTTCTGCGCCTCCAGGACATCGTCCAGCGTGACGGGCAGGCTCTCAAGGGTATTCACGAACTGTTCTCCTTCTTTGGATCAGGCGTCGGTGCCCCGTCCGGCATCGCTGCCCGGAGCACCGCTGTTGGGTGCGGCGCCCTCGCCGCCGGGGTTTGCGCCCGGCAGGTGGACGTCTGTGAAGGTGGTGTCTGCGCCGGGTTCGGGGGCATGACCGCCCCCGGCTCCCGCGGTTGCCAACACTTCATCATGTTCCCACGTTCTGCCCGCAATGTAGCGAATCGACGAGTTTGCTACGGCAAGGATCGGAACGGAGAACAATGCGCCGGGGATCCCGGCGAGGTAGGAGCCGGCCGCGACGGACAGGATCACGGCGACGGGGTGGAGGGAGACGGCCTTGCCCATGACGAGGGGCTGCAGGATGTGGCTTTCGAGCTGCTGGACGCCGAGCACGATCGCCAGCATGATGAGGGCGTTGACGGGCCCGTTGGCGACCAGCGCCAGCAGCACGGCGATCGCGCCGGTGAACAGCGCGCCGACCACCGGGATGAACGAACCGAGGAAGACCAGCACGCCCAGCGGCAGCGCGAGCGGCACGCCGATGATGGCGGCGCCGACGCCGATTCCCACGGCGTCCACGAAGGCGACGAACATTTGGATGCGTGCGTAGCTGACCATGGATGTCCAGCCGCGGCGGCCCGCGCCGTCCGTGGCCCGGCGCGCCTTCCGGGGCATGAGCCTGACCAGGAAGGCCCAGATTCTGTCGCCTTCGAGCAGGAAGAAGATCAGGATGAACAGCGCCAGGACCAGGCCGGCGGCGAAGTGCCCGGCGGTGCTCCCGAACGTCAGAGCCCCGCTGAGGATGCTGCTGCTGTTGTTCTGCAGGGCAGCGGTGGCGTCCTCGATGTACTTGTCGATCTGGGCGGCCGTCAGGTGCAGCGGGCCTTCCGACAGCCAGGTCTGTACCTGCTGCACGCCCGCGAGCGCCTGGGACCACAGCTCGCCGAAGCCCTGCATGAGCTGGCGCCCGACCAGGGTCAGGGCACCGACGATGAGGCCGATGAAGCCGAGCACAGTGATGGCGACGGCGAGCCCCTTGGGCACGCGCCGGTTGGCCATCCAGCGCACTGCGGGGCTGAGGAGCCCCGAGAGGAGGGCGGCCACCATGACGGGGATGATGAGGAAGCTGACGTGGCTGAGCAGCCAGACCAGCAACCCGATCACGAGCAGGATCAGCCCGCCGCGCCACGCCCAGGCGGCGGCGATCCGCACGCCGTAGGGAATATCCTGGTCGATCTCCCGGTCGGTCCATACCCGGGCCCCGGCACGTGCGCCGGTCCCAGCCGCGGAATAGGAGGGGCTTGTGGCAGGTGCGGCGTCCTCAGCTGGCGTCATAGCCCCATGATTCCGTAGGCGACGTTCAATAGGAAACCAGCAACCAGCAATCAGCACCGGGCGACGGCCCAGACACCGGTCGACGGCCGAGGCACCGGCCCGGGGGCCGTTCCTGGGGTCAGGCCGCCGGGTCAGCCTGCAGCGGCCGTCAGCGAGGCCGAGATGCCCCAGGTCATGGAGAACTGCTCCCCCGGCGCAAGCCAGCGCAGTCCCTCGCCGCTGTTGAACGCGTTGGCGGGACCGGTCATCGGCTCGATCGCGACCGCCTTCGACCGGCCCGGAAATTCCGTCGTCACGAAGACATGGACGTACCCGCAGCTCGCGTCCTGCCACAGGCTCACCGTCCGCCCGTCGGGTGAGCGCAGCGTGTGCCGGGCGACGCCGCCGTCGAACTCCAGGTCCGTGTAGGCCGAATCGAGGTCAAGTGTCCCTACCGGCCGGCCGCCGCGCAGATCGAAGTCGCCGCTGACCGGTTCACTGCTGCGCGGGATGAGGCGGTCGTCGGCGACCAGCCTGGTCCGGGCGTCGACGCTCACGGTGAGGTCCTCGCTGGGCACGTCGCCCAGCCGCAGGTACGGGTGCGCACCAAGCACGAACGGCGCGCGGTACTGGGAATCGTTGATCAGGGTTTGGCGCACCACCAGGCCCAGGTCCTCGGCCAGTTCATAGCGGACCCGGTGCCGCAGAAGAAACGGGTAGCCGTGCTGCGGAAAGACTGCCGCCTCCAGGGTTACGGAGAACTCGTCCTCGTCCACGAGATCGTAGGAGGAGTTCCGCAGCAGACCGTGGCTGGCGTTATTGCGGGAGACCTCGGTGATGTCCAGCTGCAGCTTCTTGCCGTTGAGGTGCCAGACCCCGTCCTCCACCCGGTTGGCCCACGGTGCCAGCGTGATTCCGGTGGCGCCGGGCGCAATGTCGGCATCCCCGTAGGTTTCCGTCAGGGCGGTGTCTCCGCGGCTGTAGAGCCGCAGGCCGGCGGCGAGTTCGGTGACGACTGCCAGGGCGTCGCCGCGCCGGAGCTCGTACTGCCGGCCGGACGCGTACCTGCGCATCGTGTCATTGGCGGCGGATACTGTGCCGGATGCCGGGGGTGTCGCCGAGAGATCCATGGTGACCACCGTACAGCCCGCACCACACAAACAACCCCGCGAACCCGTATACCTTGGACCCATGACTTCCAGCAGCGCAGGAGCCAGGCCTTGAATCCACCCCTGGACAGCCGCGGGCTCGCCGCCCGGTTTGAGACAGTCTTCGGCGCCCGGCCCGACGGCGTGTGGCAGGCACCGGGACGGGTCAACCTCATCGGCGAGCACACCGATTACAACGAGGGCTTCGTCCTGCCGTTCGCCATCGACCGGGCGGCCCGGGTTGCCGTCCGGGTCCGGCCGGATTCCACCGTGCGGATGCTCTCCACGTTCGGCAACCAGGGGCTGACCACCGCGGAGACCGGCTCGCTGGCCCGCGCCAGCGCCAGGGGCTGGACAAAATACCCGCTCGGGGTCATCTGGGCCCTGCAGCAGCGGGGCCTCCAGGTTCCCGGCGTGGACCTGCTCCTGGATTCCGAGGTTCCGCGAGGGGCGGGCCTGTCGTCCTCCCACGCCATCGAATGCGCCGTGATTTCGGCGCTGAACGGGCTCATGGACGCCGGCCTCTCCGTGCAGGACATGGTCCTGGCCACCCAGCGGGCGGAGAATGACTTCGTCGGCGCGCCCACCGGCATCATGGACCAGTCCGCCTCGCTCCGGGCCACGGCCGGCCACGCCGTCTTCCTCGACTGCCGGGACCAGAGTGTCCGGCTGGTGCCGTTCGACGCCGACGCCGCCGGACTGGTGCTGCTGGTCATCGACACCCGGGTTTCCCATTCCCACGCCGACGGCGGCTATGCGGCCCGCCGGGAATCGTGCGAACTTGCCGCCGAGGTCCTTGGCGTGCGGGCGTTGCGCGACGTCGGGTTCGAGGACCTCGAGGAGGCCAGCGGGCTTCTGGACCAGGAGACCTTCCGCCGGCTACGGCATGTGGTCACCGAGAACCAGCGCGTGCTGCAGACGGTGGAGCTGCTGGACACCAGGGGCCCGGCCGCCATCGGCCCCCTGCTCGACGCGTCCCATGCCTCGATGCGCGATGACTTCGAGATCTCCTGCGCGGAGCTGGACCTTGCCGTGGACACGGCGCGGTCGGCTGGCGCGGTCGGCGCCCGCATGACTGGCGGCGGCTTCGGCGGCTCCGCGATCGCTCTGACCCCGGCGGGATCGGCGCAGCAGGTTCGCTCCGCCGTCGAACGTGCCTTTGCCCGGGCTGGGTATGCCGCGCCGGAGATCTTCAGCGTCAGCCCCGCGGCCGGAGCCATGCGCCTGGCCTAGGCGGGGCGTAGTCTGGGCGCATGCCAGAAGCTGTCATCGTTTCTACCGCCCGGAGCCCGATCGGCCGCGCCTTCAAAGGGTCCCTGAAAGACGAACGTCCCGACGATCTCGCCGCGGCCATGATCACAGCGGCCCTCGCCGGGATTCCTGCGTTCGACGCCGCCGCCGGGCCAGGCCGCGGCCTGGACGACATCTATCTGGGGTGCGCCGAGCCAAGCGGTGAGGCCGGCTCCAACATGGCCCGGGTGGTCAGCATCCTGGCCGGGCTGGACAACGTTCCGGCCGCCACCATCAACCGTTTTTGTGCCTCCAGCCTGCAGACGCTCCGGATGGCCTTCCACGCCATCAAGGCCGGCGAAGGCCAGGCGTTCGTGGCCGCCGGGGTGGAGGCAGTGTCGCGCTACCGGGACTGGGCCGGCGCCGGCGAGACCGACGCCAGCACGCACAATCCGCGCTTCGAGGCGGCCCGGAAACGCACCGAGGCCCGCGCGGCCGCCAACACGCCGTGGACCGACCCGCGGCTGGGCGGCCGGATGCCGGACGTGTACATCGCCATGGGCCAGACGGCGGAGAACGTCGCCACAAGCTACGGCATCACCCGCGCCGAGCAGGACGACTGGGCGGTGCTCAGCCAGAACCGGGCCGAGGCAGCCATCGCCTCCGGGTTCTACGCCCGCGAAATCACGCCCTACACCCGTGCCGACGGCTCGGTGGTGGACCGCGACGATTCACCGCGTGCCGGGGTGACAGCAGAGGCGGTCGGTGCCCTGCAGCCCGTCTTCCGCAGTAGCGGCACTGTGACGGCCGGGAACGCGTGCCCGCTCAATGACGGGGCCGCCGCCGTCGTGGTCATGAGTGACTCGCGCGCCCGCGAACTGGGCCTCGAGCCGCTTGCCCGGATCGTCTCCACCGGTGTCAGCGCGCTGTCCCCGGAGTTGATGGGCATGGGGCCGGTGGAGGCGACCCGCCGGGCACTCGCGATCGCTGGGCTGGGCATCGGGAACATCGACCTGGTGGAGCTCAATGAGGCCTTCGCGGTCCAGGTGGTGGCCAGCGCCCGGGAGCTCGGCATCGATCCGGAGAAGCTCAATGTCCACGGCGGCGCCATCGCGCTCGGCCACCCCTTCGGGATGACCGGCGCACGCATGACCACCACGCTGCTCAACGGGCTCCGCGCCCGCGACGCCTCCCTCGGCCTGGCCACGCTGTGCGTCGGCGGCGGCCAGGGCATGGCGGTTGTGTTGGAGCGGCTCAGCTGAGGCGTTGCAGCTGAGCCGCACCAGCAGCCACCAGCTGCCGCATACGCGAGAGGAGCCCCGCCGTTGGGCGGGGCTCCTCTCGGGAAATCAGGGGTATTTCAGGAACGACGCCGGTCAGTCGTCACCGCGGAGGATGGCCAGGAGTCGGATGATCTCGACGTAGAGCCAGACCAGCGTGACCGTGAGGCCGAAGGCAGCGGTCCAGGAGAAGCGCTGCGGGGCGCCGGCGTTGATGGCCGCCTCGATGGACGTGAAGTCCATGATCAGGGAGAAGGCGGCCAGGCCGATCGCCAGGAAGCCGATGAAGACGCCGAGCGGGATGCCCATGATCTCCACGCTGGTGCTCAGTCCGAACGGCGTGGTCACGGCCCCGGTCATCATCATGAAGAGGTTGATGAGCGCGAACACCGCATAGCCGATCAGGGCGATCATGAAGAACCGCATGAGCTTGGGCGTCGCCCGGACCTTGCCGCTCTTGAATAGCACCAGCGTCACGGCGAAGACGGACAGCGTCCCGACGACGGCCTGGATGCCGACTCCCGGGAACAGGTTGTCGAGGATGCGGGTCAGGCCGCCGAGGAAGAATCCTTCGAGCAGGGCGTAGGCCAGGATCAGTCCGGGCGACGGCTGCTTCTTGAAGGTGTTGACCATTGCGAGGGCGAAGCCGCCGAGGGCTCCGAGGATCATCAGCATGGATCCAGTGCCCTGCGGGACGGCGAGCGCCACTGCGGCGCCGACTACCAGGATGCCGAGGCACCCGGCGGTCTTGACGATGACGTCGTCGTACGTCATCCGTCCAATGTCAGCCGGCCCGGCCGCCGGGCGGTTGTACAGGTCCTGGAGCTGTTCCTGGGTCATGCCCTGCTGGGCCGATTTCCACCCGCCCTGGCCCGGGGCCTGGCCGTAAGCGGTCTGGCCATACGGGTTCTGACCGTATGGGGCCTGCGGGGCAGGCGGTGCCTGGGTGGCTTCGCGGAAATTCTTTCCGCTGAAGATCGGGTTTCCGCCATGTGCCATTGCGGGTGTCCTCCAAAATAAGGGGGTGGGTGATGTTCCGGTGCGATGCGGACTAGTGCGTTGCGGACTAGACGAAACAGGGTTTTATATAGTCACGCTACCAATTCCCACGGCTGACAGGGAGGGATAGTTCCCCACGGGGACCGCCGCAACCGAACCGTGATCTAGGTCAGCGGGTTTTTCAGGCCGAGCATGTCCGCGGACGCCGGCCTCCCGGCGCGGCTCGCGAGAGTGCGGCTCGCGACAGTGCGGCTCGTGACGGTGCCGGCCGCGAGCAGGCCGGACTGTCCGTCACCGTGGAAATCGTCGAACCGCTGCGACGGGTCCCCCTTCGGCTCCGGGAGGGGGCCGGGAACCGGCGCCGGCGTTCCCGTGCCGCTGTTGACAATGACGTCGTCGATATAGATGTCGGCCATTTGCTGATCGTGTTCGGAGCCAAGCTGGAGCGTGTCGAGCGTCGTGGCGGAAATACTGACAGTGCCGGCGTAGACCGAACGCCCGTCCCACCAGACTTGGACGTTGGTCCCGGGGCCGTTGGGGACCACGTGCATGACGAGCCGGTGCCAGGAGTCAGTCGGGACGTCCCGCCGCAAGGTGGTGTAGGCGAACCCTGCGGGTGACGAGGTACGGAGCACGAGCTCATGGGAGATGTTCTGCCGGAAAACATCCAGGACGCGGACTCCGCCGGCAAAGAACCGGAAGTAGGGAACATTGTTTCCCGCCATTCCTTCGGCGGCGATGTTGAACCAGCCGTCCGCATATGCCTCCGTGGTCCCGGGGGTCAGGCCCACCGTCAGCCTGGCGATGGAGCCCGGCGCCGCGGTGGTGTGCAGGAGGGCGGCACAGTTCCCGGAGTGCGAGAGCCCGGTGGACACCGAGGCGTTCCCCGTCCCGGCCGCGGAAATGCCGAACCCGTCCAGGGTGCCTGCCTCGAAGCTGGACGCCGCCGCCTGGATCCCCGGATAGGGGTCCCTGAGTGCCTCCGTGGAGGGAACGCAGGCCTGCGCCCCAGCGGGTTCGGGGCCCAGGCTGAGCGCCGGGAGGCCCAGGATCGCCAGTACAAGCGAACCCGCGAGGCACAGCTTGACCACCCGGTTCATCAGTCGGCCCTCCACGATCGGCCCCTGCCTTCGGCGCCGGCCGGATTCCGGAACGAACGGACTCGGGTTCTGGCGCTCTTCGCACCATAACGCCGGCGGGCTTGGGAAAAGCTTGGGGGTGGCGGTGACGCGGGCCGGAGCGGACGTGCCCGGCCGCCCGCGCCAGCCCCGAGTGGCCCGGCGAATTGGGGACCGGGCAGGCCACTGTTTAGGCATACTCGGAATCAACAAAAGTTTTCTTTAGCTGGGCTACAGCAAGGTGTCGGCGGCGCTACACGGTTGTTACCCGATCGCGACGTTCTCCCTGCTCGCGGCGGCATTCTTTGGGTCCCCCGGGCTGTAGCATAGGCCACACAGGGTGACGGACATCACAACACATGATCGTAATGCCAGACGCTCGTCCCCTGACCGTTCGCAACGGTTGCAAAGGCGCAACCCACAGCACCCCCATGTGGAGGTTTTCAATTTGAGAAGCACAACGAGCGGCCTGTCGCAGAGACGGCGCGGCAGACTATTGAGGGCTGTGGGGTCAGTATTTGCAGCCACGGCTGCGCTACTGCTCATCGTGGCCCCGGCGTCCAGCGCCACGACCCCCTCGCCGACACCATCCCCGTCGGCCACCCAGTTCACGAACAGCATCAGCGGCTTCCTGCGCGGCGACGACCGCGCACCGATCCCCGGGGTGACCATCACCGCCACGAGCGGCGATTTCACGGGAACCACCAAATCGGGAGCCAACGGCGCCTGGACCATCGGCGTCCCCACCCAGGGAACCTACGAGGTCAAACTCGATGAGTCCACGCTTCCGCAGGGCATCAAACTGGCCGAGGGCCAGGAGAACCCCCGCAACGTCACCTTCAGCCAGACCTCAAACCTCTCGGTGATCTTCACGTTTGGCAAGGGCATTGTCGTGGAGCAGCAGAATTTCATGCAAAACCTGCTCAACCGGCTGGTGGCAGGCCTGAGCTTCGGCCTGTTGCTCGCCCTCGCGTCCGTGGGCCTGTCCCTGATCTTCGGCACCACCGGCCTGACCAACTTCGCCCACGGTGAAATGGTCACCCTCGGCGCGGTGCTGGTGTTCGCCTTCAACCAGATGCACCTGCCGTTCTGGCTGGCCGTCATCCTGGCCGTCATCGGCGGCGGATTGTTCGGCTACGTCCAGGACGCGGGCCTGTGGAAACCCCTGCGGCGCCGCGGAACCGGACTTGTTCCGATGATGATCGTCAGCATCGGCCTCGCCCTGTCCGTGCGCTACATCATCCAGTTCTACTTCGGCGGCGCCACCCAGCAACTGCCGTTCGCCCAGAGCGTGGAAATCCTGATCGGCCCGATCTCCATCTCCCCCAACAACCTCTTGTCCCTCCTCGTCAGCGCCGTCGTGATCGCCGCCCTCGGGATCGTCCTGCTCAAGACCCGCCTCGGCAAGGCCACCCGTGCTGTGGCCGACAACCCGGCGCTGGCCGCGGCCTCCGGCATCGACGTCGACTCCGTCATCCGGATCGTCTGGGTGGTCGGCGGCATGCTCGCCGCCCTCGGCGGCATCCTCTGGGCCTACTACCGTCCCGGCGTCACCTTCGACATGGGCTCGCAGATCCTGCTGCTCATCTTCGCCAGCGTCACCCTCGGCGGCCTCGGCACAGTCTGGGGCGCCCTGGTCGGTTCCATCATCGTCGGCATCTTCGTTGAGCTGACCACCGTGTTCGGCCTCGCAGCCGACCTCAAATACGTGGGAGCGTTGTTCATCATGATTGTTGTCCTCTTGTTCCGCCCTCAGGGCATTCTGGGCCGCAAAGAGCGCGTGGGTTAGGAGACAGCCATGGACTTCGGATTCATATTTTCCAGCGCCGCCGGCGAACTTTTCAGCCCGACGACAGCTGCCTACGCCCTGGCCACCCTCGGCCTCGCGGTTCACTTCGGCTACACCGGCCTGCTCAACTTCGGCCAGGCAGGCTTCATGGCAGTGGGGGCCTACGGCTTCGCCATCTCCACCCTGACGTTCCATGTGCCGTTCTTCGTCGGGCTGCTCATCGCCGTCGTCGCCTCCGCCATCTTCGCCCTGCTGCTGGGCATCCCGACGCTGCGGCTGCGGGCGGACTACCTGGCCATCGTGACCATCGCGGCGGCCGAAATCGTGCGCTACATCGTCACGACCAACCAGCTGACCGCCGTCACCGGCTCGGCCAACGGCCTGGCCGCCTTTGAGGGCGATTTCTACGCCATGAACCCTTTCCCGCCGGGGACCTACGTTGGCATGAACAACCGCGACTTCTTTATCCGGGTGGTCGCCTGGGCAGTCGTGGCCCTCTTCTGCACCCTGGTCTGGCTGCTGATGCGCAGCCCCTGGGGCCGGGTACTCAAGGGCATCCGCGAGGACGAGAACGCCGTCCGCTCGCTCGGCAAGAACGTGTACGCCTACAAGATGCAGTCCCTGATCATCGGCGGCGCGCTCGGTGCCCTGGCAGGCATGATCTTCACGATTCCCCGCGGCGCGGTGCAGCCGGCCAACTACGGCACGGAATTGACGTTCTTCCTCTACACCTGCCTGCTGCTCGGCGGGCTCGGCACTGTGCTCGGCCCGGTGGTCGGCGCGATGATCTTCTGGGTGGTGCTCTCGCTCACCCAGGGCATCCTCTACGGCCTGATCGAGTCCGGCACCATCACGTGGCTGAACACGGTCCAGGCCGGGCAGCTGCGTTACATCCTGGTCGGCGTGGCGCTCATGCTGCTGATGATCTTCAGGCCCCAGGGCGTTCTCGGCAATAAGAAGGAGCTGGCATTCGCATGAGCATTCCAAGCGAAGAGTCACGGGACGAACCCCGCACGTCGGAAGAGATCGACTATATGACGGACAACCGTCCGATCGCCGCCGGCGAGATCGCGCCCGGTTGCAAGAAGCGTGATCCGATCGTGGTGGCAGAAAACGTCACCCGCACCTTCGGCGGCATCAACGCCGTCGACGTCCAGTACCTCGAGATCCCGCGGCACAAGATCACCGCGCTGATCGGCCCCAACGGCGCCGGCAAGACCACCTTGTTCAACCTGCTGACGGGATTCGATACCCCGAACTCGGGTACCTGGCAGTTCGAGGGCAACAACATCGCCGGCGTCTCCTCGTACAAGGTTGCCCGGATGGGGATGGTGCGCACGTTCCAGCTCACCAAGGTCATGGGCAAGCTCACCGTCATGGAGAACATGCGCCTCGGCGCCTCCAGCCAGTCCGGGGAACGGCTGTCCAAGGCTTTGTTCAAGGGCATCTGGGGCGGCCAGGAAAAGAAGATCACCCAGGAAGCCAACGTGCTGCTGGAGAAGTTCAAACTGGACGCCAAGAGGGACGACTACGCGGCGTCGCTGTCCGGCGGGCAGCGGAAGCTGCTGGAAATGGCCCGCTCCCTCATGGTGCGGCCCAAGCTGGTCATGCTCGACGAGCCGATGGCCGGCGTCAACCCGGCGCTGACGCAGTCGCTGCTGGACCACATCAAGAACCTCAAGGCCGAAGGCATGACGGTTTTGTTCGTCGAGCACGACATGAACATGGTCCGCCACATCGCCGACTGGGTGGTGGTGATGGCAGAGGGCAAGATCGTGGCCGAAGGGCCTCCCGCCGAAGTCATGAAGAACCCCGCTGTGATCGACGCCTATCTCGGCGCCCACCACGACGTGGATCTCGGCGACGCCGAGGGCATCAAGGAACTGGCCGCGGAGCTGGTCGCCGACGAGGAATCGATTGTCGGCACTGAAAACGCCGGCATCATCTCCGCCGACGTCCTCGCCACCGAGGCGGAGGAGGCGGCGAACGGGACGACGCGCGGCCGCCGCAGCGCCGGAGAGCCGAACCGCGCCGAAGAGCCAAACCGCACAGAGAAGGACAAAGAATGAGCGCCACCAGCGCGGCACCGGCCGCCCAGCCCGCCTTCGATGGCGACTCGGTCGTGAAGGTCACCGATCTGGTGGCTGGTTACATCCCAGGCGTCAATATCCTCAACGGCTGCAGCATCGAAGCCCGCAAGGGTGAGCTGATCGGCATCATCGGCCCCAACGGCGCCGGCAAGTCCACGCTGCTGAAGGCCATGTTTGGCCTGGTCAAGGTCCACTCCGGCTCGGTGGTGGTCCGCGGGCAGGACATCACCGGGCTCAAGGCCAACAAGCTGGTCAGCAAGGGCGTCGGCTTCGTTCCGCAGAACAACAACGTGTTCGCCGCCCTGACCATCGAGGAAAACATGCAGATGGGCATGTTCCAGCGGCCCAAGGACTTCGCCAAACGGTTCGACTTTGTCTCCGAACTGTTCCCGGAGCTCGCCAAACGGCGCGCCCAGCGTGCCGGCTCGCTCTCCGGCGGCGAACGCCAGATGGTCGCCATGGGACGGGCCCTCATGATGGACCCGGCCGTTCTGCTGCTCGATGAGCCCTCCGCGGGCCTCTCCCCTGTCAAGCAGGATGAGACCTTCCTCCGGGTCCACGAGATCAACCGGGCCGGCGTCTCCGTCATCATGGTGGAACAAAACGCGCGCCGCTGCCTGCAGATCTGCGACCGCGCCTACGTGCTGGACCAGGGCAAGGACGCGTACACCGGTACTGGCCGGGAGCTCATGAAGGATCCCAAGGTCATCCAGCTCTACCTGGGGACGCTCGCAGACACTGTCGAATAGCGCTCCGGGCAGTATCTCCCCCGCAAGGGCCGTCACCAGCCGGTGGCGGCCCTTCTGCGTGCCCGGTGCCTGCTACAACAGTCCGTGGCCCCACGGCATCTCCAGTCGCCTCCGGTCGCCTCCGCAGCCGCTTGCTCGTCGCCCGTCGCCCTTCGTTTGAGCCACGTTTTCGCGGCGGTTTCGGACCGGCGCACCTCGGATCCGCGCCGCCCTCGTCCGAACCCGCAGCGCGAATCCGGTTCCGCAGCCGCCGCACGGCCACGGCAGCCCTCCCCGCACCTCGTGGCTGCCAAGGCACCTCGGATGTCGACACCACGACGCCGGCCCCTCCTGGCGTCCTCATGTCCTGTTTCCGCACCGGCTCCGGACCGGCGCACCTCGGATCCGCGCCGCCCTCGTCCGAATCCGCAACGCAAATCCGGTTCCGCAACCGCGTCCGGTTCCGCGGTCCTGACGCTCCGGCCCCGGTCCCCCGCACACAAAAGACCCCCGTCCGGACTGGACGGGGGTCTTTTGTTAGTCGAGGGGAAGCGGCTTACAGCTTGCCGAATTCTTCCTTGACCGGCTTGTAGGTGTTGTCATCCTGGTACTCGTAGATGCCAATGTAGGCTTCCGTCGGGTCGCCGGCGTCGGAGAACGTTACGGGGCCGGACTGGCCGTCGTAGTCGATGTCCTTACCGTTGCGAAGCAGGGTGACGCAGCTCGGGAAGGTGTTGCACTTCTCCCCACCCTCAGAGACGTCCTTCAGGTGCGCCGCGATATCAGTGCCCTTGGTGCTCTTGGCTTCCTCAGCCGCCAGTGCGATCAGGTTCACTGCGTCGTAGGACTCGCCGGAGTAGCTGTAGTCCTTCAGCGCCGGGTCAATCGCCAGGAGCTTCTTCTTGAAGTCCTCCTTGGCGAAGGTGCCCGGGATGGTGCCCTGGGCGCCCTTCAGGGTTCCTGCCTGGAAGTCCTTGCTGTAATCGGACATGTTGCCGTCCACCATGAAGATCTGGGTCGGCTTGACGCCCTTGCCCGTCATCAGCGGAACGATGCTCTTGGCCTGGTCGAAGGTGATCAGGGCAATGGCATCCGGCTTGGCGGCCAGAACCTTGTCCACCTGGCTGCTGAACTGGGAATCGCCTTCGTTGAACAGCTCCTGGGCAACAACCTTGCCGCCGGCCGCCTCGAAAGCTGCCTGGACGTTCTTAGCAAGGCCGGTTCCGTAGGCGTCGTTCAGGACGATCATGCCGACCGTCTGGGCGCCACAGGTGGCCATGTAGTTGCCGAGGACCTTGCCCTGGAGCACGTCCGAGGGCGCGGTGCGCCAGTAGAGGCCCTTGTCATCCCACGCCGTGAAGTCCGGGGAGGTGTTGGCCGGGGAGAACTGGACGACGCCGGCACCGGTGATCTGGTTGATCACGGTCTTGGAGACACCCGAGGAGGCGGCGCCGACGATTGCGCTGACGCCCTGTCCGAGCAGTGCCGTGGTGGACTGGGTGGCGATGTCGGTCTTGGTGTCGCCGGAGTCACGGTGGATGACCTCCACCGGCTTGCCCAGGACGCCGCCGGCATCGTTGACCTCCTTGATGCCGAGGTTGACACCTGCAATTTCGGGCGGGCCGAGGAAGGCCAGCGAACCCGTCGTCGGCAGGAGCGAGCCGATCTTCAGGGGCGTGGGGGTGGTGGTGGCCGAGGCGGGCACAGTGCCCGTTTCGCCGGCGGCGCTGGTACCGCCACCGGTGGCGCTGGGTGCCGGGCACGCGATTCCCGCGGCCGCGGCTGAGCTGGATCCCGACGAACTCGGGGCGGGTGAACCGCCACAAGCCGTAGCCAAAAGGGCGACGCCGAGGCTAAGCACGGTGAGCTTAGCGACGCGGGGCGCAACCCGGGGGAGTGAAGTCATGTACAAGCTCCTCGATCTAAAGGTGCGAACGGCCTTTGACGCGAAAGATCAGGTGTTCCTGATTCCACTTCAAGCTAGTGCAATTTCGACGTGAAAATAAGTGACTACGGTCACATCCTTATAACACTCGTTGCATAGAGGAAATCTGGACGGTTTGCGGCGGCTGTTTTGTCGGGGGCGACGGCCCGGAACGGCTGCCCGGGTCAGGCGACCCCGAGGGCAAGCACGTGCGTGGGACAAGCCCGTGCGAGGGGCCTGGGAACGCCGGGGGTCAGGGCCACCCGGCTGTCGGGCGCCGCAGGGCGGCGCGCAGCTCAGTGCCCCAGGTGGGACTCGAACCCACAACACGCGGATTTTAAGTCCGCTGCCTCTGCCAATTGGGCTACTGGGGCGCCCGGTCAATGGTATCCCGTCGCCGGGCGGATCAGCCCGCGAATGGCCCCGCGTAGCGGAAGGTGCCGCTCACGCCGCCGGGCCAGACGGCGAGCGGCAGCAACTGGAAGTGCGCGGCCCAGCCTGCCTCCGGCGGCGCCACCCCGAGCGAGGTGGACGGAACAAAGCCGAAGCGGGAGTAGTACTCGGGGCTGCCCAGCAGGGCTATCCCCCGCTCCCCCGCGGTGTTGGCCCGCGCCACGGTCTCGTTCATGAGCGCGGTGCCGATGCCGTGGCGCTGCAGCCGCGGCACCACCCCGATCGGCCCGAGGCCGAGCAGCTCCAGACCGTCCACCCACCCGCGGGTGCTGATCACATGCCCCACGATTTCGCCGTCGAGTTCGGCCACGATGCTGAACGCCGGCAGGTATTCCTGGCACTCGAACAACCGCGCCAGCAGCTTCACTTCCTCGGGTTCGCCGTCGACGTGCTCTCCGGTGGCGGGCGAGATGGCAAACGCGGCGGCGGTGAGGGCGAGGATGGCGGGACGGTCCGCCGGCTCCTCGCTGCGCAGCACGAGTTCCGGTGCCGGTTTGTACACCCCGTTGGCCGCGACGAGCTCGTGCAGTACCTCCAGCGCCCGTTCGGTGTCCGCCACCGGCACCAGCAGATGGTCATGGTGGAAGCCGGCAAGGACGTTGCAGCTGATCTTCGCCTCGGTCAGGGCCGCGCTGACGGCTGCCGTGAGGCCGATCGCCTCAAGCGAAGAGTGCACCTGGAGCGTGATCCAGGCCGCGACGAAGTCGTAGGAGAGCCCCAGGCTGTCCGCTTCGTTCCGCGGCAGCACGACGGTCAGCCCTTCCGCCTCACGGACGGCGGCCGCAATGGCCCCGGCCAGGGGCTTGCCGTGCGGCCACAGGGCGTAGACGTATTCGCCCTCGCGCAGTTCGGGGTGCATGGTGGCCAGGAGGGCGTGCAGGTCCTTTTCAGCTGTCATGGAGCCAGTCTAGGCGGGGGTCCCGCGCTCCTGCCCGCTCCCGGCGTCCTGGGGCGGCTGCCCGCCACGAAAACGGCGGCCGCTCCCTCTGGGGGGAACAGCCGCCGTCGAAGGCTCGGATCAGGCTACTTGGAGTCGGCCGGAACAGCTTCCTTGGTGTCGTTCTTGGCAGTGTCGTTCTTGGCAGTGCCACTCTTCGCGGCGTCGTTCTTGGCAGCATCCGCAGGCGTGCCGGCAACGGGAGCAGCGGCAGGCTTCGGGGCCGGCGTCGCTGCGGCCACGAAGGCGCCGCGCGGGTTGTCCAGATCCATCAGCTGCGTGGTGTCGCGGCCCAGGAAGAAGGCCCAGATCCAGCCGGAGATCACGCGGATCTTGCGCTCCACGGTGGGGATGGCCATGCCGTGGTAGCCACGGTGTGCCAGCCAGGCCAGCGGGCCCTTGAGGCCGATGCGGCCAAGCAGGTTGATGTTCGCCACGCCCTTCCATTCGCCGAAGCCAGCGACGGCGCCCAGGTTCTTGTGCTTGTAATCCTTGAGCGGCTTGTCCCAGCGGGAGGCCCACAGGTTCTTGGCGAGGCGCTTGGCCTGGCGCAGCGCGTGCTGCGCGTTCGGCACGCACGTGCCGTCCGGCAGGCCGCTGCCCGTGAGGTCGGGGACGGCAGCGACGTCGCCGGCGGCCCAGGCGTTCTCGATGATGCCCTCGTCGCCTGCGATGCGCAGATCGGCCAGGACGCGGACGCGGCCGCGCGGCTCGAGCGGGAAGTCGGTGGAGCGGACCATCGGGTTGGCCTGCACACCGGCAGTCCAGACCAGGGTGTCGGTCTCGAATTCCTGGGCCGGGCTCTTGTCCGGGAGGTTGATGAGCTTCAGGGAACCCTCGGCGTTGTCGAGGGAGGTGTTCAGCAGGACCTCGATGCCGCGGCTGCGGAGGTGCTCGACGACCCATTCGGCCTGCGATGCCGTGACCTCCGGCATGATGCGGCCCATCGCCTCGACCAGGACGAAGCGGACTTCCTCCTGCTTGATGCGCGGGTTGTTCTTGACCGCGGCGCGGGCCAGGTCTTCCATTTCGGTGATGCACTCGATGCCGGCGAAGCCGCCGCCGACGACGACGAACGTCAGGGCGCGGGCGCGCTCAACGGGGTCCGTCATGAGGGAACCGGTCTCGATCCGCTCGAGAACCTTGTTGCGCAGGGCGACGGCCTCTTCGATGGTCTTCAGGCCGATGCCCTTGTCCGCGAGGCCCTTGATCGGGAACGTGCGGGTGATGGCGCCGGCGGCAAGCACGACGTCGAAGTACGGAATCTCGAAGGTGTGTCCACCGTCGGAGGGTGCGACCACTGCCGTGCGGTTGGCGTGGTCGATCGAGGTGACGCGGCCCTGGATGAGTTCCGTCTGCTTCAGGTGCTGGCGGTGCGAGACGACTGCGTGGCGCGCCTCGATGTTGCCGCCGGCAACTTCCGGCAGGAAGGGCTGGTAGGTCATATAGGGCAGCGGATCCACGAGGGTGACGATGCCACCAGCATTCGCGATCTTTTTCTGAAGTTTGAGGGCTACATACAGGCCGACGTACCCGCCGCCGACGACGAGTACCCGGGGACGGTCCTGGAGCTGAAGGGAGGATGCCATATCTCAAGAATACAGTAGTTTGTGAAAACCTTCACTAACTATGACGGCTTGCTGGAGTCCACCGGATTGACGGCCTCGGGTTCGGCCTTGCCGGTCCCGCCCGGCCCGTCCGGGCCGTCCTTCGGCGGCGTGCGCATGGCGGCCCGCAGCTGGAACGCGGCGGCCACAACGATTCCCACGAGCAGGGCTCCGAAGCCCAGGACCACCGCGGCCGGCACGGCACTGTCCAGCTGGGACGGCTTCTCCGCGACGGGCACGGTCGCTTCGGGCAGGGTGGGGGCAGCGCTGGAGGGCGCGGGCTCCGCGGCAGAGGCAGTCGTGGCGAGGTTTCCGCGCCGGTGGACCCGGATCCAGTCCGAAATGGACCCCAGCGGATTGACTTTGGTTTCCGGGACATCGGCCTTGAGTGCGGCCTCGGCGTTCAGCACGCCGAAGCCGTAGAGCGGATCCTTCCCTGGCGCCCCGGCGTCCTTGGCCGTGGTGACGATCCGGTTGATGACCTGGCTGGCGGACATTTCGGGCCATTTGGAGCGAATCAGGGCCGCGACGCCGGACACGATGGGCGTGGCTCCGGAGGTGCCGGCCCAGTCGGCGTAGCCGCCGCCGGGCAGGCCGCCAACCAGGTCCTCGGCGGGAGCTGCGACGCCGATGCTGATGCCTTGGGAGGAGGAGTCGATGCTGGCCGCGCCCGTGCGGTCCAGGCCTGCAACCGTCAGGACGCCGGGGATGGTGGCCGGGGCGCCGACCTGGACGTTGCCGCCCACCCGGTTGCCCGCGGCGGCGACGATCACGACGTCCTTCTGTTCGGCGTAGAGGAATGCCGCGTCCCAGCTCTGCGGCCATTCCGGCGACGTGCTGCCGAGGGAGATGTTGATGACGCGGGCGCCGTTGTCCACGGCCCAGCGCACTGCCTCCGGGATCTGGTCCTGGTCGCTCTTGCCGCCCGGGTTGGCGGAACCGAGCCAGGTGGAGACGGACAGCAGCTGCGCTTCCGGGGCGACGCCGACAACCCCGTCAGGTCCAGCGGCCGGGCCGGCGGCAGGGCCAGTTGCGCTGGCGCTCGGTTTGGCGGTCGCTTCGGGCGCTTGGTGCCCCCGTCCGGCCAGCATGGTGGCCACGAGCGTGCCGTGTTCGGGTTTGGCGCCGATACTCTCCTGGCCGTTGGCCTTGCCGGCGCCGGAAATGTCCGCGCCGCCAGCGAGCACGCCGCCCAAATCCGGATGCCGGCCGTCCACGCCGCTGTCAATCACGGCGACCTTGACCCCGGCTCCCTTGGAAACGTCCCAGGCTTTGGTGATGCCGGACTCGGCGAGCCAGTATTCCTTGTCCCGCCAGGAGTCGGCGTGGGCGGGTGCGGCCAGGGTCAGCGCCGCCGTGGACGCTCCGCCGGCGAGGGCCAAGGCCACCAACGCGGAGGCGGTCCGGCGGCGCCGGGCTGTTGCTCTGGTCATTCAGGTCCTATCGGCGGATGCACCAGCGGCACGGGCGCGCGCTGGGGCACGGCTGCTGGGGCGGGATCATCGGATGCTGAGGGCAATTCCGTCAAGAATATCGTGTTCGCTGCTCACGGCCGTGGTGATGCGCCCGCCGGTGACCTCGGCCAGGCGCTGCAGGACCCGCCGCCAGACCAGTCCACCGGCGCCGATCACGTCCACCCGCCCGGGGTGCATGTAAGGCAGCGCGGCCCGCTCCTCCCGGGTCATTTCGAGCAGCTCGGTGCAGGCTTTCCGGACCGCGTCCAGGTCCAGTTCGGTGCCGTGGATCGCGGCCGGTGAGTACTCCGGCAGGCGCAGCGCGTGCGCCGTGATGGTGGTGACGGAGCCGGCCACGCCGACGACGGCGGTGGTGCGTTCCAGCGGAACGGTTTGTGCCGCCTCGCTGATGGCGGCGTCGACGTCGGCCTCTGCGGCTGCGATCTGATCCGCGGTGGGCGGGTCGCTGCGCAGGTGCCGTTCGGTCATCCGGACGCAGCCGACGTCGACCGAGCGGGCCGCGATGACGCCGTCGGCGTTGCCCAGCACGAACTCCGTGCTGCCGCCGCCGAGGTCCACCACCAGCACGGGGTCCTGCCCGCGGGAGGGCAGGACACTGCTGGCGCCGGCGAAGGACAGCGCGGCTTCCTCGTCGCCGGTGATCACCTCGGGTTCGACGCCGAGGATGTCGCGGATGCCGTCGACGAAAACCTGGCGGTTGCGGGCATCGCGGGTGGCGGAGGTGGCCACGAAGCGCACTTTTTCGGCGCCGTGCTCGCGGATGAGGGCAGCGTAGTCCCGGGTCGCGGCGAAGGTGCGCTCAAGCGCTTCCTGGGCCAGTTCACCTGTGGAGTCCACGCCCTGGCCCAGCCGGACCACGCGCATTTCCCGCACGATGTCGGTCAGCCGCGGCGTGGCCGGCCCTGTTGCGCCGCCTGCGCTCACATCTGCGATCAGCAGGCGGATGGAGTTGGTGCCGCAGTCTACGGCCGCGACCCGGGTCACTTGGACTCCCCCGTGCCGGTGGTACCGGCCGTCTCAGCAGCACCGGCGGCGGCGGCGTCGACGCGGGACTTGCGGACCGGTGCGGGCCGGCCCACGATCTCCGGCAGGCCTTGGGGGCCATGGCGGCTGAGGTCCCGGGACGGGGCCTCCCCGCCGGTGTCCCAGGCGCCTTCGCAGTAACAGCGCTCCACGGTCCACCATTCGGCGATGGCCGCGATCGATTCATCGCCCAGCGGGTTCACGCCCGGGCCGGCCGCCAGCGAATGCCCCACGAGGACGTGCAGGCATTTGACGCGGGTCGGCATTCCGCCGGCGGAGACGCCGTCAATTTCGGGAACGGCCCCGATGCCGGAGCGCGCGCCGATCTCGGCACGGGAGGCCAGATATGCCTCGTGGGCGGACCGGTACCGGGCCGCGAGGCCGGCGTCGGCAGCGAGCCGGTCGTTCATTTCGTTCATCAGCCCGGCGGCCTCCAGCCGCGATACCGCCGACGTGATCACCGGGTGGGTGAGGTAAAACGTGGTGGGGAACGGCGTACCGTTGCTGAGCCGCGGCGAAGTGGCGGCAACGAGCGGGTTTCCGCAGACGCAGCGTGCCGGGATTTCGACGACGTCGCGCACGGGCCGGCCCAACTGGCGGCTGAGGACCTCGAGATCGTGCGGCGACGGCTGGCGGGAGCCCTCCGGGGCGTCTGCCCTGTGCCGTGGTGCCGGGGCCTTGGCCCCGTCGTTGTTCTCGGCTGCTCGGTTCTGGTCCACTCGGTTCTCGTCCACGGGAGTGGCACCTTCCTGCCCTGTTCCGGATTGTCCGCGGGACAATCCCGGCGGCGGGCGCCGCTTCTAGTCTGTTGCCGATCGCCTGATGGACTCCCAGAGGGCGTCCACCCAGGGCAGGTTGGCCGGGTCTTGTGCTGATGCTGCACCCGCCGCGCCACCGGACTGCGCGGCAGGAAGATCGCTGCCGAATACCCAGTAGCCCGTCTCTCCGGGCATAACCATGTTAATGCGGTCGCGGGCCTGCTGTTTCACATAGTTGGGATCCTGCCACCGCGACACCTGGCGTTTGAGGTCCTCCTGCTTCGTCTGCTTGGCCGCAATATCGGCCTGCAGCGCCGCGATTTCGGCGCGTTTGTCCAGGAAGATCTTGACCGTGGGGGCCAGCAGGATGGTGATGGCAATCATGACGACGCCCAGGGCCAGCAGCCGGCCCGAGAACGCCTTGGCGGGCACGGGGTCCAGGGATTCGTCCGGACCCCCTGCGGCGGTCCGGTTCTGGGTCTTGCCGCCGGCCTTGCCGCCGGCCTTGGCGCCGGACTTGCCGCCGGACTTGGCGCCGGCCTTCCCGGCCGCCGGGCGGGTCTCGGGCTTTGCCGGTGCTCCTGCCGGGGCTGTGGCGGGACGGGCTCTGGCCGCAGATCCGGCGCCGGTGCTGCCCGGGGCCGGCTTGCCTGTGTGAGCTGACACCCGTGGCGGGGCAGGCGCAGCGCCGGCCGGCGCCGCCGCGCCGCTGCGGGCGCCGCCAAAGTCCGCCTGGATCACCTCGCCGCCGTCGGCTGCTGCCCCCAGACCCGTGGCCGCAGGCTTGGCTGCAGCAGCCTTGGCGGCAGGCGTAGCCCGGGGAACATTGGGGCGTCGGGTTGCCATGTCACTCCTTCAAAAACGGACCAAAAAAGAACCGGTGGCCATGGTCTTTCAACCATAGCCACCGGTTACCGGTTTTCGCGGCTAACTAGCCCTTGAAACGCGGGAACGCGCTGCGGCCGGCGTACCGTGCGGCGTCGTCGAGTTCCTCTTCGATGCGCAGCAGCTGGTTGTACTTGGCCACGCGCTCGGAGCGTGCCGGGGCACCGGTCTTGATCTGTCCCGCGTTGGTGGCAACGGAGATGTCAGCAATGGTGGTGTCCTCGGTTTCGCCGGAGCGGTGTGAGGTGATGGTGGTGTAGCCGGCACGCTGGGCCAGGGAAACGGCGTCCAGGGTCTCGGTCAGGGAACCGATCTGGTTGACCTTGACGAGCAGCGAGTTCGCGGTCTTGGTGTCAATGCCGCGCTGCAGGATGGCCGGGTTCGTGACGAAGAGGTCATCGCCCACGAGCTGGACCTTGTCGCCGATGGTGTCGGTGAGGGTCTTCCAGCCTTCCCAGTCGTTCTCATCCAGCGGGTCCTCGATGGACACGAGCGGGTAGTCGGCCACGAGCTCGGCGTAGTAGGCGCTCATCTCGGTGGCGGAAAGTGCCTTGCCCTCGAACTGGTACGCGCCGTCCTTGAAGAACTCGGAGGAGGCGACGTCCAGGGCCAGGGCGATGTCCTTGCCCGGGGTGTAGCCGGCGTTCTTGATGGCTTCCTGGATCAGGTCCAGGGCGGCACGGTTGGACGGCAGGTTCGGCGCGAAGCCGCCCTCGTCACCCAGGCCGGTGGACAGGCCCTTGGCCTGCAGGACGGACTTGAGGTTGTGGTAGACCTCGACGCCCCAGCGCAGGCCTTCGGAGAAGGTCTCGGCGCCGATCGGGACGATCATGAATTCCTGGATGTCCACGTCGGAGTCGGCGTGTGAGCCGCCGTTGAGGATGTTCATCAGGGGCACGGGCAGGACGTGCGCGTTGGGCCCGCCCAGGTACTTGTACAGCGGCAGGTCAGCGGAGGCGGCGGCGGCGTTGGCCACGGCCAGGGACACGCCCAGGATGGCGTTGGCGCCGAGCTTGCCCTTGTTGGGGGTGCCGTCCAGGTCGATCATGGCCTGGTCGATGCTGCGCTGGTCGGTCGCGTCGAAGCCGGTCAGGGCCGGGGCGATCTGGTCGATGACCGCGTCGACGGCCTTCTGGACGCCCTTGCCGAGGTAGCGGCCCTTGTCGCCGTCGCGAAGTTCAACGGCCTCGTGCTCGCCGGTGGAAGCGCCGGAGGGAACTGCTGCGCGGCCGATCTGGCCGTCCGAGAGCAGGACTTCAACTTCTACGGTCGGGTTGCCACGGGAATCGAGGATTTCGCGGGCGTGGATGGCATCGATAAGCGCCATGGATATGCTCCTTTGGGTGAAGCGATCTGCAGGGAATCTGACTGCTTGGACTCTGGCTGTACATCAAGCGGAAAAGCCGACGTCGTCGTCGCTACTAGCGTAGTCGAGAGCGGGATAAGTTACGGAAACCTATCCAAACCCCGGACGTCATGATGGTGCCGCTACCGTGCCGACTCTAGTCTGCCAGCGCTATTGTGCCGATGGCCGGGAGCCGGTGCTGTCCTGGAACCGGCGCAGGGCGCCGCGGAGGGCGCGTTCGGCGTCGAGCCCGCCGGCCCGGGCAGCGGCCACGATCCCGAACAGCAGGTCGCCGAGTTCCTCCTCGGCGGCCGGGAGGTCGACGGCGGTTCCGACGGCGGTTTCGCCGGCGGTTTGGCCGGCGGTTTGGCCGGTGGCCGCTGCCATACCCGCGCGTTCGGCGCGGTCCAGGAGCTTTTGGGCCCGCGCGAGGGCCGGCAGCGCGGCGGGAACCCCGTCGAAGATGTGGCCGCGTTCGGGCCTCTCGGCCTTCTTGACGGCGTCCCATTTCAGGACGATCTCCTCCACCGTTGCCGGGAAGGAATCCTGCAGCGAGCCGTCGGGCCGGAACACGTGCGGGTTGCGCCGGATCATCTTGGCCTTCAGGCCCCGGGCGACATCGCCCAGGTCAAAGGCGCCGCGTTCCTCGGCGAGCCGGGCGTGGAGCACCACCTGCAACAGGACGTCCCCCAGTTCAGACTGCAGTTCCGCGTCGCCGGCGCCGGTCTCGATGGTCTCGGCCACTTCATAGGCCTCCTCCAGGAGGTACTCCACGAGGGACTCGTGGGTGAGGGCACCCATCCAGGGGCAATGCTCGCGCAGGGCCGCTATCATCCCCAGCAGCTCCCCGACCTCGCAAGCTCGGCCGGGGACCCCTGCCGCTGTGGGCCCAGCGAGCCCCTGGACGGGTGATGTGTCCTCGTTAGCCAAGATCGGAGTAGGCCTCGTTGATGTATTCGACCAGGGCTTCCTTCTCCTCGAGCGGCAGGAAGGCGGCCTCGGCCGCGTTCAGCGTCAGCTCCAGCAGGTCATCGAGGTCGTAGTCGAACGTCTCAACCAGGAGTTCGAACTCGTCGGTCAGCGTCACGCCGCTCATGAGCCGGTTGTCGGTGTTGATGGTGACGTTGAAGCCGAGCTGGTAGAGCATGTCCAGCGGGTGGCTTTCGATGCCCTCACCGAAGCCGGCAATGGCGCCGGTCTGCAGGTTGGAGGAGGGGCAGATCTCCAGGGCGATGCCACGGTCCCGCACCCAGCTGGCGAGCTCGCCCAGGGTCACCATGCCGATGGTGTCGTTGACGGAGTCGTCGAAGCCTTCGGCGTCGGCGGCCTCTTCGTCCTCTTCGAATTCGATCGTGACGTCCTCGGCGATCCGGACGCCGTGGCCCAGGCGCAGGGCCCGGCCGTCGACGAGGGCCGACTGGATGCTTTCCAGGCCGGCGGCTTCGCCGGCGTGGACGGTGGCCGGGAAGTTGTGCTGGGCCAGGTAGGTGAAGGCGTCCTTGAAGCGGGACGGCAGGAAGCCGTCCTCGGCGCCGGCGATGTCGAAGCCGACGGCACCGTTGTTGCGGTGGCGGACGGCCAGTTCGGCGATCTCCTGGCCGCGGTCGGCGTGGCGCATGGCGGTGATGAGCTGGCCCACCTGGATATCGCGGCCGGTCTCTGCCACGGCGTCCACTCCAGCTTCGAGGCCGGCCTGCACGGCTTCGACCACGTCGTCCAGGCTCAGGCCCTTCTGCAGGTGCTGTTCGGGCGCCCAGCGCACCTCGCCGTACACGACGCCGTCGTCGGCCAGGTCTTCGACGAATTCCTTCGCGACGCGGAACAGGCCCTCCTTGGTCTGCATCACGGCGATGGTGTGGTCGAAAGTCTCCAGGTAGCGGACCAGGGAGCCGGAGTCGGCGGATTCCCGGAACCACTCCCCCAGTGCAACGGGGTCCGTGGACGGCAGCGTGTGGCCGACGGCCTCAGCAAGTTCAATGATGGTGGCCGGCCGGAGTCCGCCGTCCAGGTGGTCGTGAAGGGAAACCTTGGGAAGGCCCTTCAGGTCGAAGTCGAGGTCAGGGGCAGCGTCAGGAATAGTCTCAGTCACGTTCCAACCATAGGGTCGCCGGGCGCCGGAAGCTACTTTCCGGACGCTCCGGACTCAGCGGACGGACCGGCCAGCATCGTGCCGTGCAGCTCGGAAGCACGCTCACCGGAGGCGGGTTCGTTGACGTATTCGGTCTCGGACGGGACCGGACTGGTGTCGTGGCGGCCCAGGCGCTTGTGCCACCAGCGCAGGAGATGGTCGATGAGGACACCGAGCACAATGGCGAATACCACCGCGATGCCCGCGCTGAGCAACGGGTTGTGGTGCAGCCACGGGAAGGAACTGGCCAGGACGCCGATGCCGATTGAGTAGGCCACCCACGTCAGGCAGGCAAAGCCGTCAAGGAAGAAGAACCGGCGGTGCGGAAACGCCGTCGTGCCTGCCACGTAGTTGACGGCGACACGGCCCCACGGAATGTACCGGGCGGTGAAGATCAGGACGGCGCCGCGCTTTTCAAGTTCGTAGTGGGCCCAGCCGAACACCTTTTGGACCTTCGGTTTGCGCATCCAGCGGAACCGCTCGAGGCCAATCTTGCGGCCCAGCATGTAGGCCATGTTGTCGCCGGCCATGGCTCCCACGAGGGCGGTGAGGCCCAGGATCCACAGGTTGGGCTGGCCGCTGTGCACGGAGTACGCCGCCAGGGCAACGATCAGGGTCTCGCTGGGGACCACCATCGCGAAGCCGTCCACGAAGAAGAAAACCAGCAGGAGGGGGTAGATCCACCACTGGCCAGCGGCATGGAGCACGGCCTCGTTAATGAACTCCATGCAGGTGGTGCTCCTTGATGACTGGGAACGGACAACTAAGCCGTATCGTACTCGCGATGACAGTGGGTAGAACCATGGACGAAACTTTGCACGACGTGCGGCCAACAAACGTGACCCAAATCGCTCCTAAGTGTCCCATGGGCGGGCCCAATCCGCCTAGGACTCGGCGGGCGGCACGGAATGCGTCGGTTCCTCCGGTGCGCGGCCGCGCACCCTGCTGATCACACGGTCCAGGACGACGCCCAGGACGATCGCGCAGACGATGGCAATGGCCGCGCCCAGCACGTGGTTTTCCTCAAACCACGGACCAACAGTCAGTCCGATCCCCACCGAGTAGCTGGCCCACAGCAGCGCCGAGAGCACCGTCAGACTGACGAATCTGCGCCACGGGTAGTGCGTGGCGCCGGCGGTCAGGTTTACGGCCACCCGCCCGATCGGGACGAAGCGCGCCACAAGGATCAGTGAGGCAGGCCGTTTCCGCAGTTCCCGGCCGGCCCAGCGGAAGGCCGCCTGCATGCGCGGGCCGCGCTGCCACGCCCAGCGCCGGATTCCGGTCCCGCGGCCGATCAGGTAAGCCATGTTGTCGCCCACCAGGGCCCCTGCGGCAGCCGTTGCGACCAGGAGCAGAGGGTTGGGGACGCCCGCAGTGGCGGCGACTGCAGCCAGGCCCACCACCACCGATTCGCTCGGAATCGGGGGGAAGAACCCGTCGATCACGCAGCAGGCGAAAACCAGGACGAGGACCCAGGGTTGCCCTGCGGCGGCGAGGATGAAGTCATTGATTGCCTGCACAGCTTCCTAACGCGCGGCGGGGCCAGATCTATCCAAGCGCAGGCTCGGCCGGGGCCGGGCCTGCGCTTGACGGGTACTGCTGTGGAGTCAGTGTAACGCCGGCTCCGGCCGCCGCTGCCCTCTCCCGTACGGCTGTTATCCCCAGGGTTTGGGCACCGTAAGGGATAGGGCAACGGGCTTAGGCGATGCGGTCGATGATGAGCTTCTGGGCGGGCCGGGAGCCCTCGGGGGCGATCACTGCGGCGTGTTCGAGCGCTTCCTTGGCACGCTCGAACTTCTCCGGTGTGTCCGTGAGCAGGGTCATGAGCGGTTCGCCTGCCTTGACTGTGGCGCCGGGCTTGGCGTGCATCCGCACCCCGGCACCGGCCTGGACCTGGTCCTCCTTGCGGGCGCGCCCGGCACCGAGCCGCCAGGCAGCGACGCCGACGGCCATCGCGTCGAGCTCCACCAGGACACCGTCGGCCGGGGCGTAGATGACCTCGGATTCCTTGGCGACCGGGAGCTTGGCGCGCGGGTCTCCGCCCTGGGCCTCGATCATCCGGTTCCAGACGTCCATGGCCCGGCCGTCCCGGAGTGCTGCCCGGGGATCGGCGTCGCGGATGCCGGCGCACGCCAGCATTTCCTCCGCGAGCCGGACGGTGAGTTCGACGACGTCGTCCGGGCCTCCGCCGGCGAGGACCTCCACGGATTCCTCGACCTCGATCGCGTTGCCCGCGGTCAGGCCCAGCGGCGTGTTCATGTTGGTGAGCAGGGCCACCGTGTTGACGCCGGCGTCCTTGCCCAGGGCCACCATGGTTTCGGCCAGTTCGCGGGCGCGGGCCTCGTCCTTCATGAACGCGCCGCTGCCCACCTTGACGTCGAGCACCAGCGAGCCGGTGCCTTCGGCGATCTTCTTGCTCATGATCGAGGAGGCGATCAGCGGGATGGCCTCCACTGTCCCGGTGACATCGCGGAGCGCGTAGAGCTTCTTGTCCGCCGGGGCCAGCCCGGCGCCGGCCGCGCAAATGACCGCGCCGACGTCCTGGAGCTGGGCCATCATTTCCTCATTGCTGAGGGCCGCACGCCAGCCCGGGATGGCCTCGAGCTTGTCCAGGGTGCCGCCGGTGTGGCCGAGGCCGCGGCCCGAGAGCTGCGGCACTGCCACGCCAAACACCGCTACAAGCGGAGCCAGCGGCAGGGTGATCTTGTCCCCGACGCCGCCGGTGGAGTGCTTGTCCGACGTCGCCTTCACGCCGCCGTCGGGCCGCCGCAGGCTGGAGAAGTCCATCCGCTCGCCGGAGGCGATCATGGCCGCCGTCCAGCGGGAGATCTCGGCCCGGTCCATGCCGTTGAGCAGGATGGCCATGTTCAGGGCGGCCATCTGTTCGTCGGCGATGGCGCCGCGGGTGTACGCGTCGATTGTCCAGTCGATCTGGGCCGGGCTGAGCACACCCTTGTCCCGCTTGATGCGGATGATGTCGACGGCGTCGAACGCTTCACTGTTGTTGGGGTTCTGTGTCGTTTGTGTCACCGGGGTTCCTCCAGGTGTTGGGGGCCAAAGGCATCGGGAAGGACCTGGTCCATGGTCTTGATTCCCTGCGTGGTCATGAGCTCCATGTCCGGAGCCCGGAATTCGTAGAGCAGCTGGCGGCAGCGCCCGCACGGCATGAGGACATTCCCGCCGGAATCGACGCAGTAGAAGGCGCGCAGCAATCCCCCGCCGGTCATCTGCAGGTTGCCCACCAGGGCGCACTCGGCGCACAGGGTCAGCCCGTAGCTGGCGTTTTCGACATTGCAGCCGCTGACGATCCGCCCGTCTCCGGTGAGGGCCGCGGCCCCCACCGGAAACTTCGAATACGGCGCATAGGCGTTCTTCATGGCGGACACTGCCGCGGCTTCGAGTGCAGCCCAGTCGACGTCGATGCTGTCCATTCTCAGCCCTTGATGTACGGTATGCCGTCAGCGGCCGGCGGCCGGGAGCGGCCGACGAGCCCGGCCACGGCAAACACGGTCACCACGTACGGCAGCATGGCCATGAACTGGCTCGGCACCGGGGTGCCGATGATCGTCACGATGCTCTGCAGGTTGTCGGCGAAGCCGAACAGCAGCGCGGCGAAGAACGCCCCGATCGGGTTCCAGCGGCCCAGGATCATGGCGGCGAGGGCAATGAAGCCGCGCCCGCCGGAGATTTCCTTGGTGAAGCTGTCGATCGCCACGAGGGTGAAGAACGATCCGCCGATCCCGGCGACGGCGCCGCCGAGCGTGACGTTCCAGAAGCGGGTCGCGTTGACCTTGATGCCCAGGGTGTCGGCCGCCTGCGGGTGCTCGCCCACGGCACGGACGCGCAGGCCCCACTTCGTCTTGAACAGTGCGACCCAGATCACGATGACTGCCACGTACATCAGGTAGCCCACCACGGACTGCTTGAAGAGGATGGGCCCGATCACGGGGATGCTGGACAGGACCGGGATATCGATGATGGGCAGCTCGGCGGGCGAGTTGTACTTCTCCGGATCGGACTGCATCACGGTGGTGAACAGGAAGCCGGTGAGCCCGGAGACCAGGACGTTGAGCACGACGCCGACGATGATCTGGTTGACCACGTACTTGATGCTGAACACTGCCAGCACCACCGACACAAGGGCGCCCGCCACGGCCGCCGCAAGCAGGCCCAGGTAGGGGTTGTGCGTCAGGCTGGCGACGAGCGCGGCCGTGAAGGCACCGCCCAGGAGCTGGCCTTCGATGGCGATGTTGACGACGCCGGCGCGTTCGCACAGCACACCTGAGAGGGAGCCGAAGACGATCGGCACGGCGAGGGTCACGGATCCGGCGATGAGGCCGGCCAGCGAAATACTGGGGGTCCGGGCGCCGCCCACCACCCAGATCAGGAAGGCGACCACGAACACGACGGTGAACACGGCCGGCACCCAGCGCGGGGGCCGCCGGTTCGCTCTCGCCTTCAGGACCAGGGCGTAGCCCGCGAGGCCCAGCAGGATCAGGGAGAGCACCATGCCGGACAGGAATGCGGGTACTTCGATCGCCGGGAGCTGGAAGAAGTCTCCGCTGGATGAAACGCCGAACTTGGCGTTCGCCTGCGGGCCCAGCAGTCCGAAGAAGATGAACGCTACGGTGGCCAGCACCGCAAGCGTGACCGGCAACTTCCAAGTCACGGGCTTGGCGGACACCGTCGGCCTGTGGTTCTTCTCCGGCTGGGGTTTTCCTTCAACGGGCGAGGTTGCTGTTGTGCTCATGCGGCACCTCCGGTGGTTGCGGCCTGCTTGGTTTTGCCGGCGGTCGCGGCCTTCTTCTTGCGCGGGTTGAGTCCGAAGATCGCCCGGACCAGCGGCGGCGCCGCGATGAACAGGACGATGAGTGACTGGACCACGAGCACGATGTCGATCGGAGTTCCGGTCTGGATCTGCATCTGGACAGCGCCTGCGCGGAAGGCCCCGAACAGCAGGCCGGCGGCGAAGGTGCCCCATGGCGAGGACCGTCCCAGCAGCGCGACCGTGATCGCGTCAAAGCCGTAGGTTGCCGCGACACCGTCGGTCAGGACCTTTTCGGTGCCCGCCACCTGTGCCACGCCGGCCAGGCCGGCCAGGCCACCGGCAATGGTCATCACCAGGATGGTGGCCCGGGAGACGTTGATGCCGGCGGTCAGGGCTGCCTTGGGGTTGGCCCCGACGGCACGGAATTCGAAACCGAGCGTGGAGCGGTTCAGCAGCCACGAAACAAACACGGTGGCCGCGATGGCCAGCAGGAATCCCAGGTGCAGCCGGTACTGGCTGCCGAAGATCAGCGGGTACGCGGCGCTGGGGTCCACGATGGGCGATATCGGCGTGTCCGCCCCCGGACGCTGGAACAAGTCAGTGTCGAGCAGGTAGCGCAGGAAATAGAGTGCGATGTAGTTGAACATGATGGTCACGATGACCTCGTGGGCGCCGGTCCGGGCTTTGAGCACGCCGACGATGCCGCCCCAGACGGCGCCGCCGATGACGCCGGCCACCAGGACCAGCAGCAGGTGTATCCCCAGCGGCAGGTGCAGCGCGAAGCCGACCCATGAGGCGAGGATGCCGGCCATGATGATCTGGCCCTGCGCACCGATGTTGAACAGGCCCGCGCGGAAGGCCAGGGCGACGCCGAGGCCGGCGGTGATCAGCGGGGTGGCGATGGTCAGCGTCTCCATGAGGGGGGCGAACTGTCCGGCCACGCCGTTCCCGCGGGGGTTGAAGACCGCGCCCTGGAAGAGGGCGACGTACGAATCGGTGGCGGCGGACCAGACGGCGATGAGGAAGTCACTGGGCCGGGCAAAGAGATAGCCCGCCGTGGTGCCGACAACCTTGTCCGTCATGGCGATGAGCAGGCCGCCGAGGATCAGTGCGAGCAGCACCGCCAGGATGGTCACGATGCCGTTGCCGGTGAAGATCTTGCGCAGCAGCGACTCCTCTTCCGGGGCACCCGGAAGAGCTCCGCTCTGGGTCGAGACCGGAACGGCCGATGGCTGGTGGGCGCCGCCCGCGGTGTCCAGCGAGGTGACGAAGTCTGCATCGTCCTCGAGCGGTTCAGGCTCCACGTCGGTGGCCTGCGATGCCGGAAGCCGGTCCGGGTCCGGTGCGGCCGCGGACCGCGGCTCGGTGTTCTCACTCATGGGGGTCTCCTACGGCGCCGGAGCCGGGCTCCTGCACGGACGGGGCGGCGGGGGCCGGGTTCATGGCCGGCTTCGTTGCGGGGTTTTCGGCCGGGGTGCCGGCCGGGTTTTCTGCTGCGTTCGCGGCCGGGTTTTCAGAAAGGGATCGGGCCGAGTGCCTGCCTGCTGCGTCGGTCTGGGCCTCGTCCGGGGAAACGCCGGCCATCATCAGGCCCAGGACGTCACGACCGGTGCCGGCCGGGACGATCCCGACCAGCCGGCCCTTGTACAGCACGGCGATCCGGTCGGCGAGTTCAATCACCTCGTCCAGTTCGGTGGAGACGATCATGACGGGCGTGCCGTGGTCCCGCTCCGCGACGATCCGCTTGTGCAGGAACTCGATGGAGCCCACGTCCACGCCGCGGGTGGGCTGGGAGGCGATGAAGAGCCGCAGCGGCCGGGAGAGCTCCCGGGCCATGACGACCTTCTGCTGGTTGCCGCCGGACAGGGTGCCGGCTGCCAGTGAGCCGGACGGGGTGCGGACGTCGAATTCCTCGATCCGGGTCTTGGCGTTCTCCAGGACCTTGGCCGGGCTCATGCTGATGCCCTTGGCGAACGGCGCCTGGTCGTAGCGGTCCAGGATCAGGTTCTCGGCGATGGAGAACGTGCCAATCAGCCCGTCGAGGGAGCGGTCCTCCGGGACGAACCCGACGCCGGCGTTGAGGACCTCCTTGACGCTGCGGCCCACGAGTTCTTCGCCGTCGAGGGTGATCGAGCCGTGGACCCGCTCGTGCAGGCCGAGGATGGCTTCGGTCAGCTCGGTTTGGCCGTTGCCCTGGACGCCGGCGACGGCGAGGATCTCGCCGCGGGCGATTCCGAAGCTGATCCCGTCCACCACGTGCTGGCCGTTGGGGGCGATGACCGTGAGGTCCTTGACCTCGAAGGTGGTCTCCTGCGGATTCGCGGGAGCCTTGTCCAGGGTCAGGCTCACGGCCCGGCCCACCATCATGGAAGCCAGCTCGGTGGTCGAGGCGCCGGGATCGGCCGAGCCCACTACCTTGCCGCGCCGGATGACGGTGATGGTGTCCGAAACGGCCTTCACCTCACGCAGCTTGTGGGAAATGAAGACGATCGAGGTGCCGTGGCTCTTGAGCTGGCGCATGATGTCCAGCAGTTCATCGGTGTCCTGCGGGGTCAGCACGGCCGTGGGCTCATCGAGGATGAGCACCTTGGCGTCGCGGACGAGTGCCTTGATGATCTCCACGCGCTGCTGCACGCCCACGGGGAGGTCTTCGATCAGCGCGTCGGGGTCGACGTCGAAACCGTACCGGTCCGAGATCTCCCGGATTTTCCGGCGGGTGTCATCCAGGTCCAGGAATCCGCCGGTCTTGGTGGTCTCCGCTCCCAGGGCAACGTTCTCCGCGACGGTGAAGACGGGGACCAGCATGAAGTGCTGGTGCACCATGCCGATGCCGGCCGCCATGGCGTCGCCGGGGCCGCGGAACGTGACCGGTTTGTCGTCGATTAGGATTTCGCCCTCTGTGGGCTCGTACAGTCCGTAGAGGACGTTCATCAGCGTGGACTTGCCAGCGCCGTTCTCACCGAGCAGACAGTGGATCTGCCCGGGTTCAACAACCACATCGATGTGATCGTTCGCTACCAGGGAGCCGAAGCGTTTGGTAATGCCCTTGAGTTCAAGTTTCAAAACTCTGACCAATCTCGAGGTGTCCGGACGGCTTGGTCCGGACGCGTAGGGGCGCTGCAGCACCAGCTTAGTGCCTGGGATCTGAGGCACTAAGGGCCGCAACGAAAAGCGCCACAGCCCGTGCGGTGGTGACCGGACGGGCCGTGGCGCTTAGCGGAGGAAGTTAGGCTTTCGGGCTGGCTGCGGATTCAACCTTCAGCTTGCCGTCGGCGATGTCCTTCTTGATCTGGTCCAGGTCGGACTTCAGTTCGGCCGAAACCTGGGAATCCATGTCGTGGAACGGGGCAAGCTGGACGCCGTCGTTCGCGAGGGTGCCAACGTACGGCTTGTTGGTGAACTGGCCGTCCTTGTCCTGCTTGACGACCGTCTCGACGGCCTCGCCCATCTGCTTCATGACGGAGGAGAGCATGATGTCCTTGTAATCCGGTGCCGTGAGGTAGCCGTCGGAGTCAACCCAGATGAGCTTGACGTCCTTGCCTGCTGCCTTGGCTTCCTGCAGGGCCGCGCCGGCACCCTTGCCGACCGGACCGGCGACGGGCATGACGATGTCTGCGCCCTGGTCCAGGAAGTTCTGGGTGAACTGCTTGCCCTTGTCCTGCTTTTCGAAGTCACCGGTGAAGGAGCCGTCCTGCTTGGCCTTGTCCCAGCCGAGAAGCTTGACGTCCTTGCCCTTCTTCTCGTTGTAGTACTTCACACCGTCGGCGAAACCGTCCATGAAGATGGTGACCGTGGGGATCTTGATGCCGCCGAACGTGGCGACCGTCCCGGTCTTGGTGGTGCCGGCTGCGAGGTAGCCGGCCAGGAATGCTGCCTGGGCGGTGTCGTAGATGATCGGCTTGACGTTGGCGACCGGGGTGTCATAGCCGAAGTCGATGATGGCGAAGTGCTTGTCCGGGTTCGCGGTGGCCTGGGACTTGGTGGCGTCGCCGAGCAGGAAGCCGACCGTGATGGTCAGGTTGCAGCCGGCGGAGACCATGGCGCGCAGGTTCGGTTCGAAGTCGTTGTTGGTCTTGGACTCGGCCTGGTTCATCTCGATGCCGAGATCCTTCTTGGCCTTCTGCAGTCCCTCGTAGGACGACTGGTTGAACGACTGGTCATCGAATCCACCCGAGTCGGACACGATGCAGCCCGTGTAGTTGCTGGCGGTGTTGGTGGCGGTGCTGGCCTCCGGGGCAGCTCCGCAGCCGGTCAGCAGGAGTGCAGCCGCGCCCGCGGTGGCAACGCCGGCCATTGATCCGCGCTTAAAGGTGGCACGCAGAGAGTTCTTCAATTTTCCTCCAGGAAGAAAGAGTAGGCGCTACGACGGAAGTTCAATGAGTGTCTGTCTGCGGTGTTCCGCTGATCTCTGTTGTCACTGATGGATTTCGCAGCACTGCGCCGAGGCGCACTTATGCAAGCTACTGTAGTGGCCTGCGCCACGTCCCGATAACACACGTCCCGGCGAATGCCCAGATTGTTGAGAACTTGTTACCTAGAGGTAGCCGGTGCCCGCCGCGACCACAGACGCCTCCGGCGCCGGTCCCCGCAGGAACCGGCGCCGGAGGCGTATGTGGCGGCACGGCGATTGCCGGGTGTCCGGCTACAGCCGCACGAGCATCTTGCCGGTATTGGCGCCGTCGAGCAGGTCCATGAAGGCCTGCGGGGCGTTCTCCAGCCCGTCCACCACCGTCTCGTCGTAACGGACCGTTCCGTCGGCCAGCCAGCCGGACATGGTCTCGACGAACTCGGCCATGTGCTGCCAGTAGCCGCCCACCAGGAAGCCCTTGAGCGTCAGTTGTTTGCCGATCGCCAGCATGAGGTTCCGCGGTGCCGGCGTCGGTTCGGTCGCGTTGTACTGGGCGATGGCCCCGCACATGGCCACCCGGCCACCGACCGTGAGGGCGGACAGCGCGGCTTCGAGGTGCTCGCCGCCGACGTTGTCGAAGTAGACGTCGATCCCGCGCTCACCCGCGGCCGCGGCGAGCTGTTCCGCCACGGGGCCGTCGTGGTAGTTGAACGCGGCATCGAAGCCGAGTTCGAGCAGGCGTGCCACCTTTTCCGGCGAGCCGGCGCTGCCGATCACCCGGGACGCGCCCATGGCCTTGGCGATCTGCCCGACGAGCGAGCCGACCGCGCCGGCGGCGCCGGAGACGAACACGGCGTCGCCGGGCTTGAATTCCGCGACCTTCAGCAGTCCCGCGTAGGCGGTCAGCCCGGTCATGCCGAGGGCGCCGAGGAATGCTGACGCGGGGGCCAGATCGGTGCGCGCCACCGTGGTGGCCGCGGCATCGACGACGGCGTATTCGCGCCAGCCGAGGCCGTGCACCACCGTGTCGCCCACAGCGCGGCCTTCGGCCCGGGACGCGATCACTTCGCCGACGGCGCCGCCGTCGAGGGCGGTATCCAGCGCAAACGGCGCGGAGTAGGACTTGACGTCGTTCATGCGTCCGCGCATGTACGGGTCCACCGAGATGAACAGGTTGCGGACCAGGACCTGGCCGTCCTGCAGTTCGGGCAGCGCCGACTCGGCGAGGCGGAAGTTCGCCGGGACGGGGCGGCCGTGGGGGCGGGACGCCAGCTGGATCTCGCGGGTGGTGGCGGGAAGGGTGAGAGTTTCGGTGTTGTTGCTCATGCGGCTACCTCCAGGATGGTGATGTCGACAGTGATGTTGCCGCGGGTGGCGTTGGAGTACGGGCAGATCTGGTGGGCCTTGGCCACGAGGGCCTCGGCCGTGTCCCGGTCCACGGCGGGCAGGGCGATCTCAAGTTCGGCGGCCAGACCGTAGCCGGCACCGTCCTCGAGAGCGCCGAAGTGGATCTTGGCGGCGACGGCGGAGTCCGTCAGGTCGGCGCGCTCCTTGCGTCCCACCAGGCGCAGGGCGGAGTGGAAGCACGCGGCGTAACCGGCGGCAAAGAGCTGTTCGGGGTTGGTGCCCGCGCCGTCACCGCCGAGTTCGACCGGGCTGGCAAGGGTGACGCTCAGCTTGCCGTCCTTGCTGATGGCGGTGCCGTCGCGGCCTTCGCCTGAGGCCAGGGCCTCTGCTGTGTAAAGGGTCTTCATGGTGATTCCGTTCTGTCGGCGGGAAGAAGGGGTTCAGCGGGGAACTCGCCGGAAGCCTGCGGAGTCGCCGTAAACTTCCGGCGAGCTGGCACGCCTCCCGCGATTTCGACGTCGGCCGTGGGGGCCTGGGAAGGGTGGTGGAGGGGGAAGGGCTTAAGGGAAGGGCTTAGTGGGAGGCGTGGAGCGCGTTCGTCAGCCGGCCCAGGGTGTCGCGGAGCTGGTCCAGTTCCGCGGCGGTGAGCCCGGCGGCGTCCGCCAGGCGCTGCGGGATGCCGCTGGCCTTGGCGCTCAGGGCGGCGCCGGCGCCGGTCAGGAAGATCTCCACGCGGCGCTCGTCCTCGGCGGAGCGGCGGCGCTGGACGAGTCCGAGCGCTTCGAGCCGCTTGAGCAGCGGCGAGAGCGTGCCGGAGTCCAGGCCCAGCTCCTCCCCCAGTTCACGCACGCTGCGCGGCTCCGCTTCCCAGAGCACCAGCATGGCGAGGTACTGCGGGTAGGTCAGGCCGAGCTCCTCGAGCATGGGCCGGTAGGCGGCCGTGGCGGCACGTGAGGCAGAGTACATCGCAAAACACACCTGCCGGTTCAGGCGGAGCGCTTCCGGGCCGTCCGTGCGGGCCTCTTCTGACGTGGTCATGACTCCACCGTACCGCACAATTTAGTTGCGTGCAATTCAGTTGTGCACAACTGAATTGCGGAGCAGGAACCGGCATCGACGTAGAAGGGGCCGCCGCGGCACGATTCCCCGTCGCTGCCGCCGAGTTTCCCCACGTTTGACGGGTGCCGACGGCGTGTCGGCCCGCACCGCCGGCGTGTCCCGGCGTCGTGCCGGAATAGGTGGGGAAACTCCGTGCGGCGGTCCTGGCCGGGTGCAGCAGGGCGGGCCCGGTGTAGAAGCCCGGGCGGAACGGCTTACAGGTCGCGGATGGTGCGCAGGGCCGCCGCCGTGAGCACCTGGATGCCCAGGCCCAGCGCCCGCTCATCGACGATGTAGTCGCCGCGGTGAAGGTCGTATTCTTCCCCGCCTGGCGTCTTCGTGCCGAGGCGCATCATGGCGCCGGGGGTGTCGGCCAGGAACCAGGCAAAGTCTTCCCCGCCCATGGACTGCGGGGTCAGGACCACGGCGCCCTCGCCGATTTCGGCGCGGGCCGCGGCCTCGATCAGCGCGGTCTCGTGCTCGGAGTTGACCACCGGCGGCACGCCGCGGGTGTGTTCCAGGTGGACATCGACGCCGTACGGCTCGGCGACCTGCCGGATGATGTCGTCGAGCAGCTCGCCGGCGTCGTGCCAGGCGTCGCGGTCCAGGCAGCGCATGGTGCCGGCCATGTAGCCGCTGCCCGGGATGGCGTTCGGGGCCGAGCCCGCGGAAATCTGCCCCCAGACCACGGACACGCCGCTGCGGACATCGACGCGGCGCGAGAGCACTGCGGGAACGTTGACCGCGATCTGCGCCAAGGCGAAAACCAGCTCCTCGGTCAGGTGCGGGCGCGAGGTGTGGCCGCCGCGGCCGGAGAGTTCAATCTTGATGGTGTCCGAGGCGGAGGTGATCGCCCCGATCCGGGTGCCGATCTTGCCGATCTCGATCCGGGGGTCGCAGTGCAGCGCCAGGATGCGCGGCACGCCTTCCAGGACACCCTGTTCGATGCACGAGGTGGCGCCGCCGGGCATGGTTTCCTCGGCCGGCTGGAAGATGATCCGGACGGTCCCGCTCAGCGGGGACGCCTCGTGCATGCGCTGCAGGACCAGCGCGATCCCAAGCATGGTGGCAGTGTGGACGTCGTGGCCGCAGGCATGGGTCACGCCGTGGTTCTTCGAGGCGAACTCAAGGCCAGTTTCCTCGATGATCGGCAGGGCATCGATATCCCCGCGCAGTGCGGTGGCGATGGGACCCTGCCCGACGTCGACCGTCAGGCCAGTGCCCTCGAGGCGGCGCGGCTTGAGCCCGGCTTCCTCGAGCCGTTTCGCCAGCTTATCGGTGGTGCGGAACTCCTTGAACGAAAGTTCCGGATGCGCATGGAGGTCGCGGCGGAAAGCGATCAGCTCCGGCAGGAGGGGCTCCAGCCACGGCCCCACGAGAGTCGTGGGCTCAGCTTCAGTCGAATAGTTGCGCACGGAATAACTCTATCGAGCGGCCAAAGAATAGCGGCATCGGGTACGGCGCGTTACGGATTGCTGAACATTGCACAGGCCGTGATCCGCTCCCCTCCGCCTACAGGACGTCGGTGTCGCCCTTGGCCTTGATGGCATCCACGGCCTGCTTGACCCGCTGCGAGTGTTCCTTGGTGGTGACCAGCAGGGCGTCCGGGGTGTCAACGATCACGACGTCCTTGATGCCGATCAGGGCGATCACCCGCTTGGTATCGGAGACCACCACGCCGCTCGCGTTCTCGGTGAAGACGCGTGCGCCCTCGCCCAGGACCGTGACCTCGTCGACTTCCTTGGCGCTGTTGAGCCGGCCCACGGAGGCGAAGTCCCCGACGTCGTCCCAGAGGAACGTTCCGGGCACCACGGCGACGTCGCCGGCGGCGGCGGCGGGCTCGGCGACGGCGTAGTCAATGGCGATCTTGGGCAGCGTGGGCCACACCCGGGCAGTGACGGCGTCGCGCTCCGGAGTGTCCCAGGCCTTGGCGATCTCCTGGAGTCCGGCGAAGAGCTCGGGCTGGTTGGCTTCGAGGTGCTTGAGCATCAGCGAGACCGGGGCCACGAACATGCCCGCGTTCCAGACATATTCGCCGCTGTCGACGTACTCCTGGGCCACTTCCTCGCTGGGCTTCTCCACGAACTCCACCACGGACTGCGCACTGGGCGCGTCCGGGATGTGGAGGTTCGCGCCGGAACGGATATAGCCGAATCCGGTGGAGGGATGGGTCGGCTTGATGCCGATGGTGACGATCTTCCCCGCGGCCGCGGTGTAGACGGCTTCACGGACGGCGTCCTGGAAGAGGTCGTCCGGGCTGATGACCTGGTCCGCGGCGAACGAGCCCATGATGATGTCCGGGTCCCGCTCGTGCAGGATGGCCGCGGCGAGGCCGATCGCAGCACCGGAGTCCTTGGGTTCGCTCTCCAGGACCAAGTCGGCTTCCAGGACCTCAGGCAGCTGGCGGCAGACGGCTGCCCTGTGGGCGGAGCCGGTCACCACCAGCACGTGCTTGCCGGCGACGGGCTGGAGGCGGTCATAGGTCGCGCGCAGCAGAGTACTGCCCGAACCGGTGAGGTCGTGAAGGAATTTCGGGGCCGCTGCCCGTGACAGGGGCCAGAGGCGGGTCCCCACCCCGCCCGCCGGAATAACCGCAATAAAACGGTCCAGCGGTGAATCCTGGCTTGTCACTTTGTCTGTAGTCATCACGGCTACTTTAGCCGACGGCGGCCAATTCGGTCCGAATTGGGCCGGGATCAGGCCCTGCCGGCGCCTGCGACCACGGCCAAATGTGGCGTTCGTCTCAAAACAAACGCAAAACCGCGCCGGGGCCTGTCAACAAGGAGTTCCCAAATTGAATAAGCTGTGAGCGAAGCCTAGATTTAGGCTTGAGCTTACGAGTGCTCTCGCAGCAGGCGTTCCCCCCGCGTGGATCCCATGCCAGCGCCGCTGTGTTGCAGGGAGGTTTATTCAGTGCCGACAAAACCAGCTGGCACCTTGTACCGCGGCCGTGAAGGCATGTGGTCCTGGGTTGGACACCGCATTACCGGTGTAGTGATTTTCTTCTTCTTGTTGGTCCACGTGCTGGACACCTCATTGGTGCGTGTGTCCCCCGAGGCCTACACCGCAGTGATTGGTGCCTACAAGAACCCCCTCATGGCCCTGGGTGAAACGGGCCTTGTCGCGGCGATCGTGTTCCACGCCTTCAACGGCCTGCGGATCATCGCCGTCGACTTCTGGAAGAAGGGTGCCAAGTACCAGCGTCAGATGCTCTGGACGGTCCTGGGCCTCTGGGTCGTCGTCATGGTCGGCTTCTCCATCCGCCACCTGTCCCTCGCCCTTGGAGGTCACTAAGCCATGACTGCAACCATTCAGAGTCCACGCAGTGGAAAGATCCAGCCCAAGTACCGCCGCACTGGCGGTTCCAAGGGCAACTTCGAGATGCTCGCCTGGCTCTTCATGCGCCTCTCCGGCGTCGTGCTGGTGGTGCTGATCTTCGGCCACCTGACGGTGAACCTGCTGGTCGGCGAGGGCATCCACGCGATCGACTTCGGCTTTGTGGCCGGCAAGTGGGCCGACCCGTTCTGGCAGTTCTGGGACCTGGCCATGCTGTGGCTCGCCATGCTGCACGGCACCAACGGCGTCCGCACGATCATCAATGACTACGCCGAGAAGGACGCAACGCGCCTTTGGCTGAAGATTGTGCTCTATGCGGCCACCACGGTCATCATCATCCTGGGCACCCTGGTCATCTTCACGTTCAATCCGTGCCCCGTGGCCAACGGCGTCCAGCTTCCCGGCGGTTTCTGCCCCGCGCCTTAGGGCGCAGCCGATACGACTCAGCCGTAGCGGCGGAACCGCCGCGGACAGCAGCCCGTCCGGGCAGGAATCCGCGGTCCGTCACGGCAACTGATCTTGCCTGCCGAACGCAGGCGCAGATTGCACGAGACTTCACCGGGCAGGCGCGGCCTGCCGGTGGTTTATAGCGAATTTTGAGAGAAAGAGCGTCTGGTATGCAGGTCCATAAGTACGACGTCGTGATCGTCGGTGCCGGTGGCGCCGGAATGCGCGCGGCGATCGAATCAGGTCAGCGCGCCCGAACAGCAGTACTGACCAAGCTCTACCCCACGCGGTCCCACACCGGCGCGGCGCAGGGCGGCATGTGTGCAGCCCTGGCCAACGTCGAGGAAGACAACTGGGAGTGGCACACCTTCGACACCATCAAGGGCGGCGACTACCTGGTTGACCAGGACGCCGCCGAGGTCATGGCGAAGGAAGCGATCGACGCCGTCCTGGACCTGGAAAAGATGGGCCTGCCGTTCAACCGCACGCCCGAGGGCCGCATTGACCAGCGCCGCTTCGGTGGCCACACCCGCGATCACGGCAAGGCACCGGTCCGCCGCGCCTGCTACGCCGCCGACCGCACCGGCCACATGATCCTGCAGACCCTGTACCAGAACTGCGTCAAGCACAACGTCGAGTTCTACAACGAGTACTACGTCCTGGACCTGCTGACCGTCGAAGAGGACGCTGTCCGCGAGGACGGCACGCCGTACAAGCAGAAGCGCGTGGCCGGCGTCGTGTCCTACGACCTCGCCTCCGGCGAGCTGCACGTCTTCCAGGCCAAGTCCGTGGTGTTCGCCTCCGGCGGCGCCGGCAAGGTCTTCAAGACCACCTCCAACGCCCACACCCTGACCGGTGACGGCATGGGCATCGCGTTCCGCCGGGGCATCCCCCTGGAGGACATGGAATTCTTCCAGTTCCACCCGACAGGTCTGGCCGGCCTGGGCATCCTGCTCTCCGAGGCCGCCCGCGGCGAAGGCGCGATCCTGCGCAACTCCGAGGGTGAACGCTTCATGGAGCGCTACGCGCCCACCATCAAGGACCTCGCCCCGCGCGACATCGTGGCCCGCTCCATGGCCAACGAAGTCCGTGAGGGACGAGGCTGCGGCCCGAACAAGGACTACGTCCTCCTGGACCTGACGCACCTTGAGCCTGCACACATCGATGCCAAGCTGCCGGACATCACCGAGTTCGCCCGCACCTACCTGGGTGTGGAGCCGTACACGGAGCCGGTTCCGGTGTTCCCGACGGCCCACTACGCCATGGGCGGCATCCCCACGAACATCAGCGCCGAGGTCCTCCAGGACAACGACACGGTGGTCCCGGGCCTCTACGCCGCCGGCGAGGTCGCCTGCGTCTCCGTCCACGGCTCCAACCGTCTGGGCACCAACTCGCTGCTGGACATCAACGTGTTCGGCAAGCGCGCCGGTATCGCCGCCGCCGAGTATGCCAAAACCGCCGACTTCGTGGAGCTCCCCGTTGACCCGGAGGCCTACACGCTGAACCTGCTGGAGCACGTCCGCACCTCTGACGGCACCGAGAAGGTCGCTGCGATCCGCAAGGAACTGCAGGACACCATGGACGCCAACATGCAGGTGTTCCGCACCGCCGACACGCTGAACCAGGTCCTGAAGGACATTGCCTCCTTCGAGGAGCGGTACCAGCGCATCAGCGTCCAGGACAAGGGCAAGCGCTTCAACCTGGACCTGCTCGAGGCCGTGGAGCTGGGCTTCCTGCTCGAGCTCGCCAAGGTCATGACCGTGGCGGCCCTGCACCGCGAGGAATCCCGCGGCGGCCACTTCCGCGAGGACTTCCCCGAGCGCGACGACGAAAAATTCATGAAGCACTCCATGGCGTACAAGGATGACCACGCCCCGGCGGACGGTTCCGCCGAGTCGATTGCCGGCATCCGGCTTGCCACCAAACCGGTGGTCTTTACGCGCTACGAGCCGATGGTGAGGAAGTACTAAGATGAGCGCTGAACTCGCTGAGCCAGCATCCAAGATCGAACTGCCCGCCGGCGTCGGCGGGGGCGGGGAAATCCCGTCCTTCGACGTCACGCTGCGCGTGCGCCGCTACAACCCCGAGGTCTCCGAGGACGCCACGTGGGATGACTTCAAGGTCACCATGTACGGCACCGACCGTGTCCTGGACGCCCTGCACAAGATCAAGTGGGAGATGGACGGCAGCGTCTCCTTCCGCCGGTCCTGCGCCCACGGCGTCTGCGGCTCCGATGCCATGCGCATCAACGGCCGCAACCGCCTCGCCTGCAAGACCCTGCTGAAGGACCTGGACACGTCCAAACCCATCACGGTCGAGCCCATCAAGGGCCTGCCGGTGGAGAAGGACCTGATCGTGGACATGGAGCCGTTCTTCCAGTCCTTCCGCGAAGTCATGCCGTTCCTGATCAACCGTGGCCACGAGCCCACCAAGGAACGCCTGCAGTCGGCCGAGGACCGCGAACGGTTCGATGACACCACCAAGTGCATCCTGTGCGCCGCGTGCACCTCGTCCTGCCCGGTGTTCTGGACCGACGGGCAGTACTTCGGCCCGGCGGCGATCGTCAACGCGCACCGCTTCATTTTCGATTCCCGTGATGACGCCGGCGACATGCGCCTGGAGATCCTCAACGACAAGGAAGGCGTGTGGCGCTGCCGCACCACCTTCAACTGCACCGAAGCATGCCCCCGCGGCATCCAGGTCACGCAGGCAATCGCTGAGGTCAAGCAGGCCATCCTGTCCCGCAAGGTCTAAGGACCGGTTCCACCGGCCCGCATTACCGGCTTCACCTTCAGTAGTTACCGACGACGGCGCCTCTCACCTTCCGGGTGGGGGCGCCGCCGTCGTTTCCGCCCTCAATGATTCGCCCTCACACGAAAGGGGACGCTTTGTCCCACTCAGAAAAAGTCTCGTTCCTGGGTTCCACCGGCGAGCTGCTCTCCGGCGTGCTGGACCTGCCGGAGGGCCCGGTCAAGGGCTGGGGTGTTTTCTCGCACGGCTTCACCCTGGGCAAGGACAGCCCCTCGGCGTCGCGGATGTGCAAGGCCCTGGCGGACAACGGCGTGGGCATGCTCCGGTTCGACAACGTAGGGCTCGGAGAGTCGGCGGGAATGTGGTCGGAGGGGTCCTTCAGCCACAAGGTGGCCGACACCGTCAAGGCCGCAGAATTCATGCGGGACTCAGACCGGCGGGTTTCCCTGCTGGTGGGCCACTCGTTTGGCGGCGCGGCCGTCCTATCCGCCGCGCGGCAGATCCCGGAGCTGAGGGCCGTGGCCACCGTGGGTGCCCCCTTCTCCCCCAAGCACGTGGCCCACGTCTTTGACGCGGCCCTGGACCGGATCCTGAGCGAGGGAAGCGCCGAGGTGGACCTCGGCGGCAAGCGGGTGGAGATCCGCCGGCACTTCGTCGAGGACCTTGAAAACGCGGACCTGACGGACTGCATCCGGCAGCTGCACAAGCCGCTCATGGTGCTGCACTCCCCCACCGACAATACGGTCGGGATCGAAAACGCCAGCACCATCTTCCAGACGGCACGCCACCCGCGCAGCTTCGTCTCGCTGGAGGGCAGCGACCATCTCCTGACCGGCAAAGGCCAGGCGGCCCGTGCGGCGAAGATTATTTCGGCGTGGGCCGACCAGTACCTCGACGCCTGAACGCGGCGGCCAGCGGCCTGCGGCGGACCCGCGGCTCTACCGGGGTTTTACCCGGCTGGACGCGCCGGGCACCCCAGCCCGTGGTCGCGGCGGCGGGCCCGGCCTTGAGGTCCTCTTCCCGGATCGCCACCCACGCGGCGCAGATCACGTAGACCTGGCTGACCAGGTTGAACCAGATCAGCAGGCCGATGATGATGGCGAAGGGCGCCAGAATGGGGTTCTTGCCCGCGCTGGCCAGCAGCTGGGTGCTGAAGATCTGCAGGATGGTGGTGCCCACCGCGGCGAGAGTGGTCCCTTCCAGCAGGGAGCGCCGGGCTGGCTTCAGCCCGGCGGCCACCCGGTACATGATCACGGCGGTGCCCCAGCCGAGCAGCAGCGGGACGAGGATCGTGACGGAGGTCGTCAGCGGCCCGGCAACTATCGGTTCGAGGCCCAGCTGCCCGGTAACCCATCCGGCGGCCGTGCCGAAGATCAGCGAGGCGGCGGAACTGACTACCAGGGCCAGCCCCATCAGCAGCAGCGTGCCGACGTCCTTGAGTATCTGCAGGATCGGATTCATCACCAAAGGGCCGAGCTGCATCATGCTCCGCATACCGTCGCGGATGCCGCTGATCCAGCCCAGGGACGTGAACACCGTCACCACGGCGGCGATCCCGGCGGCCCAACCCAGGCTGGTGGGGTTCAGCAGCGCATAGGGGTCAACCAGCCCCTCGCTGCCGTCGACCTGCAACAGGCCGGGCGCGGCGGCGGCCACACTCCTGATGACCTGGTCCAGCAGGGCCGGGTGGTCGCTGAGCACGAGGCCCGCCAAGGACAAGCCAGTGGCCAACAGGCCCGTGATGGAGAAAAACATCCGGAAGCCGATGCCGGCACTCAACAGCGGGCCACGCTGACGCAGGTAGTGCGAGTATGCGCGCAGGGGCAGCAGCATGTTCAGCCGGGCCAGGAGCCAGTTCATCATCGCGATCAGGGACGCGACCATGCCGCCGCCGGAGCGCCGGGCCCGGCCCCATTCGACCCTCTTGCGGATGACTTCCAGTTTCAGCCCGGCCAGATCGGTGGGGAGCGGCGGCTTATCGGGCGCCTGCGGTGCCGTCCGGGCCTCTGTCGTGGTCAGGTTTGGTCCCAAAATCAAGCTCTTCCCGTAGCTGCCAGATGCCGTTGTCATCGTGCTCGTAAAGTCCCATGCTAGCCACAGGAAACGTGGCCCTGTAATCCTTCAGGACCGTTTCGGCCTCGTCGAGGCTTTCCGGGGCGACATCGTGGGCCACGGTGACGTGCGGGTGGTAACCGAACGGCAGTTCCCGCTCCAGGGGGCCGGACTGCAGCTGGCGGTGCAGGTTCACGCAGTCCCCGAAGCCGTCCTCTACGTTCAGGAAGACCACCGGGGACACCGGCCGGAAAGACCCGGTCCCTGCGATGGTCACAGTGAAGGGCTCCTGCCGCCGTGCCACGTCCCGGACATGGCGCTGGGTCGCGGCCCAGTCCTTGGTCATGGTGGTGGTGACCAGCGTGATGTGGGCCGGGACGACGGCGGCCATGGGATCCCCGAAGGATGCCCGCCAGCGCTGGAGCTCCTCAGCGATGTCCGCCGGGAATCTCAGGATCACACCGATGCTGATGCCTTCGCTGCGCTGTCCGTTCGACGTGGCGGCTTTCGCGGTGACTTTGCTGACGGAGGACATTGACCTAGCGGACTCCCTGGGCGCCGGCATAGGGCAGGAAACCCACCTTGGCGTAGACGTCGCGCAGGGTCACCGAGGCAATCTCCCGGGCCTTGTCCGCGCCGAGGCCCAGCAGCCGGTCCAGCTCCGCGGGATCGTCCAGCAGCTCCTTGGCCCGGTTCCGGATCGGGGTCAGGTGCTCCGTGACCACCTCGGCGAGGTCCGCCTTCAGGTGGCCGTACATCTTTCCCTCATAGGCGGTGACGAGGGCGTCGACGCTTTGCCCGGTGATCGAGGAGTAGATGGTCAGCAGGTTGGACACGCCCGGCTTCGCCTCCCGGTCGAACCGGATCTCGGTCTCCGTGTCGGTCACGGCGGACTTGATCCGCTTGGCCGTGACCTTGGGCTCGTCCAGCAGGTTGATCAGCCCTGCCGGCGACTCCGCAGACTTGGACATCTTGGCGGTGGGGTGCTGCAGATCGTAGATCTTCGCGGATTCCTTCTGGATGAAGGGCTGCGGCACTGTGAACGTGTCGCCGAAGCGGGAGTTGAACCGCTGGGCCAGGTCACGGCTGAGTTCCACGTGCTGGCGCTGGTCCTCGCCGACGGGGACACCGTGCGGCTGGTACAGCAGGATGTCGGCTGCCTGCAGGATGGGGTAGGTGAACAGCCCGACGCTGGCGTGGTCAGAACCCTGTTTGTGCGCCTTGTCCTTGAACTGGGTCATCCGGGACGCCTCGCCGAAGCCGGTGATGCAGTTCAGGACCCACGCCAGCTGGGCGTGCTCGGGCACCTGGGACTGGACGAAGAGCGTGCACTTGTCGACGTCGACGCCGCCGGCAATGTACTGCGCGGCCGTGACCCGGGTGCGGTGCGCCAGCTCGGCAGGATCCTGCGGAACGGTGATCGCGTGCAGGTCCGGGATGAAGAAGATGGCGTCGTACTCGTCCTGCATCCGGACCCAGTTCACGAGGGCGCCGAGGTAGTTGCCAAGGTGCAGGGAGTCGGCGGAGGGCTGCATGCCGGAGAGGATGCGGTGCCGGGCCGCGGTGGCCGCAGAGGCGTCCTTCGCGGTGGCAGTCTGAGCGTCGGGGGCGGCGCCGTTCTGGGTCACAGTGGTCGCAGTTGAAGTGGTGGTCATTCGTGGAAGCCTTAAGACTAGAGCCGGTAGTCCACTACCAGCGGGGCGTGGTCGGAGAAGCGTGTGTCCCAGGACGCTGCCCGGTCAACAACGGCTGACACTGCGGCAGCAGCGAGAGCGGGCGTGGCCATGTGGTAATCGATGCGCCAGCCGGTGTCGTTGTCGAAGGCCTGGCCCCGTTGCGACCACCAAGTGTAGGGGCCGTCGACGTTACCCGCCAGGCCCCTGTGAACATCCTTCCAGCCGATTTCCTCGCCGAAGAAACGGTCAAAATAGGCCCGCTCTTCCGGCAGGAAGCCGGCACGTTTGACGTTGCCCTTCCAGTTCCTGATGTCCAGCTCCGTGTGGCCGACGTTGAGGTCGCCCACCACCAGCGCGTGGTCACTGTGCTTGGCGAGTTCGGGCAGCCGCTGGACCATGACGTCGAGGAAACGGAATTTGTCGTCCTGCTTGGGAGTGCCGGCCTCGCCCGAGTGCACGTAGGCGCTCACGACGGTCAGCTGTGAGGCCTGCCCGTCCGCGTCCCGCACGATGTAGTCCGCCTCGACCCAGCGTCCGGCCGTGGCGAAGAAGTCATCGCCGATCCCCACCCGGGTGGCCAGGGGCTCTTCCCGGGAGGCAATGGCAACGCCGGCCCGGCCCTTGGCCTCGGCCTCGGCGTGGAGAATGTACCAGCCCTCGCCGAGCAGTTCCTCGACGATCGCGTCCGGCGCGCGGACCTCCTGGAGGCACAGGATGTCCACCTCGCGCGGCTCAAGCCACTCCGCCATGCCCTTCTTGTAGGCGGCACGGAGGCCGTTGACGTTGACTGACGCGATGCGAAGGTGGTCCTTCTTCAATGCCGAGCTCACCCGATCCACTCTAGTCGATGATGGTTCCGCTGACGGGAGCGTCATCGCCGCCCGGGGATTTGATCATGTCCCGCGCGTTGGTGGCGGTGATCTCGATGGTCTCCAGGGCGCGGCTGATCGTGTCGCGGTCCGCCGCCTCGCCCTTCGCCCGCTCCTGCTCGACCACCCGGACCTGGACCTGGACGATCTTGAAGGAGTGGTCCAGCTTCATGTCGCGGACGCTGTCCGCTGCGCGGCTTTCGCTCACCACGCGGGTTCCGCCGTGGTCCGCGCTGCCCGCAGCCGGCGGCCGGCCCGCTGCGGCGTTGAACGCGTTCTGGGCCTCGGTCAGCCTGGCCCCGGCCTTCTTCGCAGCCTTCTGGATGCTGAACACGACGAAGGAGGCCAGCGCCAGCCAGAAGCCGGCGATGATCGCCACGATCCAGCCCACGACGTCGTTCTGGTTGGCCGCGAAGATCACGGCCACCACGAACGCGATGATGAAGACCAGCAGCCCCGGCCCGCTGATGCGGAACATGGAAAACCGGCCGCGGGCCGTTGTGTCGTTGGACGTGGACGAGGAGCTACCCAGAGATTGCATGAGCCCATTATCGCAAACGGGGCCGGCCGCCCGTTCCGCTTCCACCCCGGGCGAACGCCGCCCCGGCGCCCGGCCTGGGTCAGGACCAGCGTTTAGGTCAGGACCAGCTTTTAGGTCAGGACGGAGGTTTAGGTCAGGACAAGGCAGAACGGGTGGCCGCTGGGGTCCGTGTAGACCCGGAAGGTTTCCGTACCGGCGTCGAGGCTGGTGGCGCCGAGCCGGAGCACCTCGGCTTCGGCGGCGTCGAGGTCCCCGACGAGCACGTCCACGTGCATCTGCTGCGGGTGCTCGGCGTCGGGCCACTGCGGGCGGACCAGCCGTTCCACCCGCTGGAAGGCGACGGCGGGACGGTCGGCGGCGTCGCCGATCGAAATCCATTCCTCGTCCTCCTGCACCCGGATCATCCCCAGCAGCTCCTGGTAAAAGCCGGCGAGCTTGTCCGGGTCCTCGCAGTCGATGACGAGGGCCTGCCATTTTCCGATCATGGGGTCTCCTTTTTGGAAGGACGGCTACTTGAGGAACAGTTTGCGCAGCCGGCTCGTGGTGAGCAGGACGCCGAGGGCAATCATGACGAGGTAGTAGCCGATGTGCACGGCGGTGGCCGGGGTGAACACCCCCACGCTGATCTGGCGCAGCAGTTCCACGCCGTGCCACAGCGGCATGGCCTGGATCAGCCACTGGATGGACTGCGGGTAGACGCTGAGCGGGTAGAACGTGGCACTGAAGAGGAACATGGGCAGCATGACGAAGTTGATCCAGTCCATTTGCTGGAACGTCTTCATGTAGCTCGTGATCCCCATGCCGAAGCTCGCGAAGCCGAAGGCGATCAGCACCGAGGCCGGGATCATCAGGATGGCCCACGGCGTGGTGATGAGGCCCATCAGGCCCATGACGGCCGTGAAGCCGGTCGCGTACATGGCCCCGCGCAGCAGGGCGAGGAAGATTTCGCCCATGGCGACATCCAGCGGCCCCAGCGAGGTGTAGAGCATGCCCTGGTACAGCTTGGCGAAGTTCATCTTGAAAAAGACGTTCCACGTGGAGTCGTAGACGGCGCCGTTCATGGCGGACACGGCCAGCAGCGCCGGCGCGATGTACGCGGCGTAGCTGATTTCCTGCCCGCCCGGGCCCTGGACCGACCCGACAATGGCGCCCAGGCCCACGCCCATGGAGATCAGGTACAGCACGGGTTCGAAGAACCCGGAGACCATGACCATCCAGTTGCTGCTCTTGGTGGCCATGAGCCCGCGGGCAACGACGGCGCGGACGTTGCGGGAGTAGATGGGCCCGAAGCGGCGGCGGCGCGCGGCTTCGGTGACGCTGTGGTCCCCTGTGTTGAAACTTCCGGTCAGGACGCTCATGAGGCCATCCTTTTGGCGAACTGGCGTTTGGTCAGGATCCAGCCGGCAGCCGCCAGGCCCAGCAGGAAGAGGACGTGGACGACGGTGAGCCACGGCTCTTCCTCGTACCCGTAGCTGACCACGCGGCCAAGCTCGGTTCCGTGCCAGATCGGTGAGATCCAGCCGATCCAGCGGACTGCGAGCGGGAGCGTGTCCAGCGGGAAGAACGTGCCGGAGAACAGGAACAACGGCATGACGATGAACCGCATGACCATGGCGAACTGGCCCTTGTCGTGCTGGATGGTGGCCGCGTAGGCCATGAGCGGCAGGCCGAAGGACAGGCCGGCGAGGGTGGCGATGAGGATCGACACCCAGCCCCAGGCGCCGGGCGAGGCGCCGAAGAGCGCGACGACGGCGAAGTAGATGGCCGACTGCAGCAGGAAGCGCACCGTCACGGCGATGATCTGGCCGCCGGCGATCTGCTCGGGAGTCAGCGGTGAGGCGTGCGGGCCGTAGTAGACGCGCCGCCACTTGAAGCCGTCCATCACGGGGAAGGTGAACTCGTTGGCAGCCGTCATGACGGCGGCCGAGATCAGCAGGGCCGGCGCGATGAACGTCAGGTAGCTGACCCCGCCGAAGACGCCGGCGCCGTTGGCCTCGACCAGGGTGGCCAGGCCAACGCCCATCGCGAACAGGTAGGCCACCGGCTGTCCCACCCCGTACATCACGATGGTCCAGCCGTAGCCCTTCATGACCCGCAGGACCTGTTCGGCGTAGTAGAACGCGCCCCAGCGGCGGGCACGGGCGGCCGAGACTTCCGGCGAGTGCGCGCGCAGGGCCGTCCCCGCCGCCGCGGCGCCCGCCGTCGTTCCCGCTGCCTGAATTGGCTTAGTCAGCTGCTCTTTCTTAGTCAACGAGGCTCCTGCCGGTCAGGCGCAGGAAGACGTCTTCGAGTGAGGAGCGGCGGACCAGTGAGGTGACCGGACGCAGGCCGCGGGCGGTGACCTGCTCCAGGGCGGCCTCGCCGTCGTGGGCGTAGATGAGCACCCGGTCCGGCAGGGTTTCCACGCGTTCGCCGATGCCGCCGAGCTCCGCGCCGACGCTCGCGTTGCGCTCCGAGCCGAAGCGCAGTTCCAGGACCTCGCGGGTGGAGTATTCGCGGATCAGGCTGGCCGGCGATCCCTCGGCCATGATCCTGCCCTTGTCCACCACAATCAGCCGGTCGCACAGCTGCTCGGCCTCGTCCATGTAGTGCGTGGTGAGGATCAGGGTGACGCCCTGTTCCTTGAGCCGGAACAGCCGGTCCCAGAGGATGTGCCGGGCCTGCGGGTCAAGGCCGGTCGTCGGCTCGTCCAGCAGCAGGATCCGGGGCTCGTTGATGAGCGAGCGGGCGATTGTCAGGCGCCGCTTCATGCCGCCGGAGAGGGCATCGACCTTGGAGTTGGCCTTGTCGGTGAGCTGGGCGAATTCCAGCAGCTCATCGGCCTTGGGCTTGAGGTAGCTCATGGGCAGGCCGAAATAGCGGCCGTAGACCAGCAGGTTGTCCCGGACTTTCAGTTCCTCGTCCAGGTTGTCCTGCTGCGGCACGACGCCCAGGTGGGCGCGGACCTCCGGCCCGTGCTGTTCGGGGTCCAGGCCCATGATATTCAGGCTGCCGGAGGTGCGTTGCGAGACCCCGCCGATCATCTTCATCGTGGTGGACTTGCCGGCGCCGTTGGGGCCCAGCAGGCCGAACGCTTCCCCGGCGGGAACGCGGAAGGAGATGCCGTCGACGGCGGTGACGTCGCCGTAACGTTTGGTCAGGTTCTCGGCGGTGATGACGTATGGGAGAGCGGCGTCGGAGGGGCTGCTCGCGCGTGATTCTTTAGAGGCAAGTTCGGACACCCGCACTACGGTAGTGGATCCCCGCAAACTATGAAAGAGTCTTTTCGTAAAAACTCCTGACGTATCCGTTCCGTTATGCCGGCAGGCGTTAGAACGTGCGGAATCCTGCGGTGGTTGGGCCCGCCGAAAGCCGGCCCAACCACCGCAGGAGCCTTAGGCGGGCCCGGGCGGCGTTCCTCTGCTCAGCGGTTTTTCTCTGCCCATTGGCGTTCCGCGGTTTCCACCACGTTGGCGAGCAGCATGGCGCGGGTCATGGGCCCCACTCCCCCGGGGTTCGGCGAGAGCCAGGCGGCGACGTCGGCCGCAGCGGGGTCCACGTCGCCGGTGACCACTGCCTTGCCGCTGCCGTCATCGACCCGGCTGACACCGACGTCGAGCACGATCGCCCCGGGCTTGAGGTCCGCGGCCTTGATCATGTGCGGCTGCCCGGCGGCGGCAATCACGACGTCAGCCTGCCGCAGTTCTGCCGGCAGGTCCACCGTTCCGGTGTGGGCCAGGATGACCGTGGCATTGACGTCCTTGCGGGTCAGCAGCAGACCCACGGGACGGCCGATGGTGACGCCGCGGCCCACCACGAGGACGCGTTTGCCGTTCAGGTCGATCCCGTGCCGGGTCAGCAGCTCCACGCAGCCCTTGGGCGTGCACGGCAGCGGGGATTTCATGGGTCCGCTGACGTTGGCCACGAGCCGGCCCAGGTTCATCGGGTGCAGGCCATCGGCGTCCTTCTCGGGATCCATGGCCTCCAGGATGACGTCCTGGTCGATGTGTTTGGGCAGGGGCAGCTGGACGATGTAGCCGGTGCATTCCGGGTTCTCGTTGAGCTCGCGGACCACGGCCAGGAGTTCGTCCTGGCTGGTCTCTTCCGGCAGGTCGCGGCGGATGGAGGTAATGCCCACCTCGGCGCAGTCCTTGTGTTTGCCGCCGACGTACCAGGTGCTCCCGGGATCGGAGCCCACCAGGATGGTGCCCAGCCCGGGCGTGATGCCCTGGGCCTTGAGCACGGCCACGCGCTCGGTCAGCTCGGCCTTGATGGCGGCGGCGGTGGCCTTGCCGTCAAGGATCCGTGCAGTTTCAGCCGTTTTTGCGGTGTGCGAAGAAGTCATGGCCTACCACTGCTCGTGCTGCGGGTACAGCGGGAAATCGGCGGCGAGCTTGTCCACGCGGGCCTGCAGGGGTTCGATCTCCGTGGCAGCTCCGGACTTCAGCGCCGTGGCGATGATGTCCGCCACCTCGGTGAATTCCTCGGCGCCGAAGCCGCGGGTGGCCAGGGCAGGTGTGCCGATGCGCAGGCCGGAGGTGACCATCGGCGGGCGGGGGTCGAACGGCACCGCGTTGCGGTTGACGGTGATGCCGATCGAGTGCAGGAGGTCCTCGGCCTGCTGGCCGTCCAGCTGGGAGTTGCGCAAGTCCACCAGGACCAGGTGCACGTCGGTGCCGCCGGTCAGGACCGAGACGCCCGCGCCGGCGACGTCGGCCTGGCCGAGGCGCTCGGCGATGATCTTGGCGCCTTCGAGCACGCGTTCCTGGCGCTCCTTGAATTCCTCGGTGCCGGCGATCTTGAAGGCCACGGCCTTCGCCGCGATCACGTGCATGAGCGGGCCGCCCTGCTGGCCGGGGAACACGGCGGAGTTAAGCTTCTTGGCCCACTCCTGCTTCGCCAGGATCACGCCGGAGCGCGGACCGGACAGCGTCTTGTGCACGGTGGAGGTCACGACGTCGGAGTACGGCACCGGGCTCGGGTGCAGTCCGGCGGCGACGAGGCCGGCAAAGTGCGCCATGTCGGTCCAGAGCAGGGCGCCGACCTCGTCGGCGATCGAACGGAAGGCCGCGAAATCGAGGTGCCGCGGGTAGGCGGACCAGCCGGCGATGATGACCTGGGGCTTTTCGGCGATGGCCTGCTCGCGCAGCTTGTCCATGTCGATGCGGAAGTCATCTTCCTCGACCTGGTAGGCGGCGACGTTGTAGAGCTTCCCGGAGAAGTTCAGCTTCATGCCGTGGGTGAGGTGCCCGCCGTGGGCCAGGGACAGGCCCAGGATTTTGTCGCCGGGAGTGATCATGGCGGCGAGCGCGGCGGCGTTGGCCTGCGCACCGGAGTGCGGCTGCACGTTGGCGTATTCGGCGCCGAAGAGGTCCTTGACGCGGTCGATCGCGAGCTGCTCCGCGACGTCGACGTATTCACACCCGCCGTAGTAGCGGCGTCCCGGGTAGCCCTCGGCGTACTTGTTGGTCAGGACGGAGCCCTGGGCTTCCATCACGGCGCGCGGGGCGAAGTTCTCGGAAGCGATCATTTCCAGGGTGCCGCGCTGGCGGCCAAGTTCCTGGGCAAGGACGGCGGCGATTTCAGGGTCGAGTTCGGCCAGCGGCTGGTTGCTCACGGCGGCTGAGGTGGCGGTGGTAGTAGTCACGAGGAACTCCTGGTTGGCAACGGGTACGGCTATTGGTCAGGCTACCGGCTGGCCCGTTGCGCCGCCCCTTGATTACGGGCCCCTTGACAGCGGGCCGCGACAGCGGCGGCCGGCACCCCGCGCGGGCACCAGCAACGGTGCGGCAGCGGTGATGCTGCCGACCGGTAAGACATGACCCTCGGCCCAGGCGTACGATCCGTGGTCTTCGTGAGTGCCGCTCCCTGATGGTTAGCCATCCAACGCCAGTTGCGACGGGTTAACACTACCAAAACCCTTTCAAAACTGCCCTTGAAGCGCAGGTAGGCTGTTCCTCGTGACTGATGAGAACCTGACTGCCTCCTACATCCTGACTCTTTCCTGCCCTGACCGGCCTGGCATCGTGCACGCCGTCGCCGGGGCCCTCCTGGTGGCGGGCTGCAATATTACAGATTCCCAGCAGTACGGGAGCCAGGGCACGGGCACCTTTTTCATGCGGGTCGAGGCGACGACGGCGGCGGCCCAGGCGGAGCTGCAGGCGGCGCTGGAACCTGTGGCGCAGGCCTTCGGGATGCAGTGGAGCCTCAACCCGGCCGGGCGGAGGGTCCGCACCCTGCTGATGGCCAGCACGTCCGCCCACTGCCTCAACGACTTGCTGTTCCTGCAGCGCTCCGGAACCCTGCCGATCGACATTCCGGCCATCGTGTCCAACCACCGCGACCTCGAGGGTTTGGCGGAGTTCTACGGCATCCCGTTCCACCACATCCCGGTCACCCCGGACACCAAGATCCAGGCCGAGGACGCCCTCCGGGTCCTGATGAAGGAACACGACATCGAGCTCACAGTCCTGGCCCGGTACATGCAGATCATCTCGGACGAGCTCTGCACCGAACTGACGGGCAAGGCCATCAACATCCACCACTCGTTCCTGCCCTCCTTCAAGGGTGCCAAGCCCTACCACCAGGCGCATGCCCGCGGCGTGAAGCTCATCGGCGCCACGGCACACTACGTCACGGCGGCCCTGGATGAGGGGCCCATCATCGAGCAGGAAGTCATCCGCGTGGACCACCGGCGCACCGCGGAGCAGTTCGTCCAGATGGGCCGCGACGTGGAGGGCCGGACCCTCGCCCAGGCCGTGCAGTGGCATGCCGAGCACCGCGTCCTGCTCGACGGCAACCGGACGGTTGTCTTTAACTAGAAGCGGTCATTAACTGGAGCTATGGAATCCTCCCGCAGGGACCGGCTCGAATCGTTTGTGGCGCTGTTGAAGAACGAGGGCCGGCACGGCGTGCTGGGCCTGGATTGCGGCCCGGGCGCCGACGGGCTGCACTTTGTGCAGTCCGGCATCCATTTCACCGGTGTCGACCAGTCCGAGGAGAACATCCACATCGCCCGATCCCACGGGCTGGAAGCCTCCGTGGCCGGACCGGTCTCCCTGCCGTTCGCCGATGCCGCGTTTGCCTCAGTGTGGGCGGTGGACGCCCTGGCGGGCCTGCCTGCGGAACAGTGGGACGACGTCGTCCGCGAACTCGGGCGGGTGGCGGAACCGGGCGCGCCGATCGCCGTCGTACTCCCCGCACCCGAACCGCGCAGCTCAGGCGACCCGCACACCTCGGCCGACCCGCGCGGCGAGGGCGAGTGGCGTGGCGAGAGCGAGTGGGGCGGCGAGGGCTTCACGGTGCTCCGCTCCCCCGCCTGACCCTCCTTTTCCCGTTGAGCTATCACTTGTGGTGGTTAAACCGCGCCCATGGCAACCAGAACTGATAGCTCAACGGGGCGTGGGGCGTGTCCTAGGCTGGAGGCATGGCTCCCCTCTACGCATTCGCCGGTACCACTCCGGCCGTCCATGACTCCGCCTTCGTCGCGCCCACGGCGTCCGTGATCGGCAACGCCACCCTGGCCGAGAACTCGAGCGCCTTCTACGGCGTGTCAGTCCGCGCCGATACCGCTGCCATCACCGTCGGCGCCGGCAGCAACCTGCAGGACAACGTGGTGCTGCACGCCGACCCCGGCTTCCCCTGCACCGTCGGTGCGCGGGTCAGCGTCGGCCACAGCGCCGTGGTCCACGGCTGCACCGTTGAGGACGACTGCCTGATCGGCATGAGCGCCACCATCCTCAACGGGGCCGTGATCGGCGCCGGGTCCCTCATCGCCGCCGGTGCCGTGGTGCTGGAGGGCACCGTCATCCCGCCCCGCTCGCTGGTGGCCGGCGTTCCGGCCAAGGTCCGGCGCGAGCTCAGCGACGAGGAGTTCGCCGGTGTCCAGCACAACGCCGCCCACTATCAGGAACTGGCACGCGCGCACCGCGAACTTCACAGCGCCTGAGGAGCAGTGCGCCGGGGCCGGCGGCGCTCAGTCCAGGGCGATCGGCCCGAGCTCGGAGAGCAGCTCGCCCGGTCCGGGATTCCCGGCCGGGGTGGAGCCACCGAGGTGGTTGACCACGCCCCAGACGGCGTTGAGCCCGGTGGTGACGGCTCCCTCGGCCCAGCCGGCGGTGAAGGAGACGTCGTCGCCGGCGAGGAAGATCCCGCGCTGTTCGGCCGGCAGCCCGTCCTGTTTGAAGTGCGTGAAGAGCCGCTGCTGGTAGCGGTAGTGTCCCGGCAGGTTGGCTTTGAAGGCGCCCATGAAGTTGGGGTCGGCCTCCCAGGAGACCGTGATCGGCTGGCCCACGATGTGGCTGGCGATGTCCACCCCGGGGTAGATCTGCTGCAGCGAGTGCAACATGAGCTCCGCCCGTTCCTCCGCGGTGAGCGAGAGCCACTTCAGCGCGTCGTCGTTCCAGGTGTAGGACAGCAGGATCACGGCCGGCTGGTCCGGGCCGTTGTCCAGCAGGTAGGTGGCACGGTTCAACCGGTCGGTCAGCGTCATGGACAGGACCTCGCGGCCGGTGGCCGGGTCGATGTCCTTCCAGAACGGCCGGTCCACCATGACGAAGGTCTTGGAGGACTGCATGTAGTGGGAGCGCTCGATCGCCGTCCACAGTTCGGCAGGGAACAGGGCCTCGTCCGTGTGGATCCTGGTCGAGAGCAGCCATGACTGGCAGGTGGTCACCACCGCCGGGTAGGCGGATTCGCGACCCCAGCGTTCCCGGATCCGGAAGTCGCCGCCGCCGTCGCGGGCGATGCGGTCCACGGCGCCGCGCGGCGCGCCTGCGTGCAGCGAGGCCAGCGAGGTGCCGTCCGGCCAGTGGGCCATACCCGACGGCGCGTGCTCCCACAGTGCCTCGGGGAGCCGCTGCGCGCCGCCGTCGATGAGCCGGTGCCGGTCATCGGCGTCGGTGTAGACCACGCGAAGGATTTCGAGGATCGAGTTGGGGAAGTCGGTGTCCCAGCCACCGGTGCCGAATCCCACCTGCCCGAAGGCCTCGCGGTGGGCGAATCCGGCTTCCTTGAAGGAGTCGCTGCCGGCGATGAAGCCGTAGAACGTCTGCTCGTCCAGCTGCGGGAGCAGCGCGTTCCAGAGGTCCTTGATCCGGGCTGTGTCCCGGGCGCGGATGGCGTCCTGCATCTCGGCGAACGCGGCGCCGTCGTTCACGGCAGCCTTCCACGCGTCCGCCACCTCACGGAAGAACGGCGGCAGGTCCGCGGCGGTCTCGGCATAGTATTTCTGGCCCGCGAGCTCGATCACCGTGCTGGAGGTCGCCGGCGCCAGCGGATTGGGGAAGGCCCGGGTCTGCAGCCCGAGCAGGTCCACGTAGTGGTAGAAGGCCTTGCCGGATTCCGGGAACCGCATTCCGCCGAGGTCCGCCACGATCCCCGGCGCGGACGGGAAACTGGCGGTCCGCAGCCGGCCGCCGATCCTGTCGGCCTCGTAGACAACCGGCCGCAGGCCCAGCTTCATGAGCTCATACGCGGTCACCAGTCCGGACAGTCCGGCACCGACGACGGCGACCTCGGTCCCGTACAGCTCGGGCGGCACCGATCCCAGGCCCTCCGGGTGGGCGAGGTAGTGGTCGTAGCTGAACGGGAAGTCCGGATTCAGCATGGTGATGGGCGCCGCGCCCGCTTCAGCAGCGGACCGGGGAGCCGGAAGTTCGGTGGCGATGGTCATGAGGTCTCTGCCTTCATTTCCTGGTGTGTGGTGGTGTTGTCAGGGTGGCGGCTTGATAGGTCAAGGTAGTCCTCGTGGCTCAGCGCAGCCACCCTGGAGTTCTTCCGGCCGTAGCCGAAGTAGGCGGCACAGCCAACGAGCATCCAGGCCCCGAACACCGCCCAGGTCTCGGCGCCGAGGTTGGCCATGAGGTAAGCGCACATGAGGGCGCCGAGAACCGGTGTCAGCGGAAAGAGCGGGACGCGGAAGCTGCGCGTGAGTTCGGGCCGGGTCCGCCGCAGGTAGATGACTGCCACGTTGACCAGGGCGAAGGCGAACAGGGTACCGATGCTGGTCGCGTCGGCGAGGGCACCGAGCGGCACCAGGCCGGCGGTCAGTGCGACGGCGGTGCCCACGATCAGGGTTCCGGCAGCCGGCGTGCCGGTCCGGGCCGAGATCCGGCCGAAGACCTTGGGCACCAGGCCGTCGCGCGACATCGAAAGCAGGATCCGGGTCTGCCCGTACAGCACGGTCAGCACGATGCTGGCGATGGCGAGCACGGCGCCGACGGCGAACACCACGCCAACCCACGGCTGGCCGGTGATTTCCTCAAGGATCTTCACGAGGGCCGCCTCGGTGCCGTCGAACCAGCCCCAGGGGCGCGCGCCGATGGCGGCGACGGCCACAAGCACATAGATGCTGGTGACGATCAGCATGGAGAGCAGGATGGCCCGCGGGAGGTCGCGCTTGGGATTCCGGGCCTCCTCGCCGGCCGTGGAGGCGGCATCGAAGCCGATGTAGGAGAAGAAGACCCGGGAGGCTGCGGCGGAGACGCCGGCGGCGCCCATCGGCATGAGGGGTTCGAAGTGTCCGCCGTTGAAGGCGGTGAAGGCCACGGCGCAGAAGAACAGCAGGATGCCGACCTTGACCAGGACGATCGCCGTGTTGATCCAGGCGCTCTCCTTGGCGCCGCGGACCAACAGCACGGTGGCCAGGGCGACAATCACGATTGCGGGCACGTTCAGCACGCCGCCGGCTCCCGGCGGTTGCGAGATGGCGTCCGGGAGTTCCAGGCCGAAGACCGCCAGGGCCTCGTTGACATACTGGCCCGCACCGACCGCGACGGCGGCCACGGAGACGGCGTATTCGAGCACCAGGCACCAGCCGCAGATCCAGGCCATGCCCTCGCCCATGGTGGCATAGGTGTAGGAGTAGCTGGAACCGGCGGCAGGGACCAGGCCGGCCATCTCCGCGTAGGACACGGCGGAGAGCAGGGCGGCGAAGCCGGCGATGGCGAAGGAGATCCAGATGGCCGGGCCGGCGAGCGGCACCGACTGGCCCAGGATGACCAGGATGCCGGTGCCCAGGGTGGCGCCGACGCTGATCATGGTCAGCTGCAGGACACCGAAGCTGCGGACCAGCCGCGTGCCGCCGTGTCCGGTCTCGGCCTCGCGGACCAGCTGTCCGATCGGCTTGCGGCGCAGGAGCTGGGCGGTGAGCCCGGGACGGCCGGCTTCCGCCGGCGGGCGGTCGCCGATCAGAGTTGGCACAGTCATCATTGACGTCCTTATCTTCAGTAGTGGTCGGTTTCCCGAACCAACCCTAGGCGTGTGAGCCACCTCTCAAGGTTGTGCAAAACGACCTGTAGTCTTCACTCATGAGACTTAATGCACTTGGACTCCGCAGGCCGGGCGGCCGGCACGGGGGCCGCGGCCGTGGCTGCTGAGGACCCGGAGCGGCTCGGCTTCGTCACTCTGGCGCAGTTCCTGGGCCAGTTGCCGGCACTGGCCGTCGTGCACGACGGCGGCAACGGCCAGGAGCGCCTGCGCTGGGTGGAGCCCAGCGAACTGGAAGATCCCACCCCCTACCTGCTCGACGGCGAGTTCCTGCTCACGGCCGGCCTGCCGTTCGTGGGCGGGGGCGGCAGCGAGGAGGCGGTGGACGCTTACGTGCGGCGCCTGGTCCAGGCCCGCGTCGGCGCCCTGGGCTTTGGCCTGGAACCGTACTTCAACGCCGTGCCCGATGCCGTGGTGCGGGCCTGCCGGCAGCACAACCTGACCCTGGTCGCCATCCCGGAGAGCCTCCCGTTCGCCGCGCTGGGACTGGAATTCTCCCGGCTCCTGGAGTCGGACAACGCCAAGACCTTCCGCCAGTTGGCCGACACCAGCCGGCAGCTCATGCGCGCGGTCTTGTCCGCGCGCCCCGAGCACGAACTCCTCGCGGCCCTGGTCCAGCGCGTCCCGGTTTGGGCCGTGCTGGTCGGCGCCGACGGGCGGGTGCGCGCCCGCGGTTCGGGCCCCTCCCCCGGTCCGCGGGCCGCCGGCGCCGCTGCCGGCACCGTGCCGGGAGTTGACCCCGCCGACCTGCAGCCGCTGCTGGCCAGGCTGCTCGCCGGCAGCGGTCCGCGGGTCGAGATGGATTCGTTCGACGCCGCGGGCTCGTCCCTCGTCTTCGGGTATCCGCTGCGCAGCACCCGGGACGCCAACCTCGGCGCGCTCATCCTCGGCACGGACGCCCCGCTGACCCCGGCCCAGAACAGCGTTGTCTCCACCGCGGTCGGGCTGCTGGAACTGCTGGTCCGCCAGCGCATCAGCGGCTCCCTGGCCCCGAGCCAGCTGGCCACGGCGCTGCTGCTCCACCCGGAGAGCGTGGCCTCGGGATCCGCACGGCATGTCAACGGGTTCAAGGACCTGCTGGCCCAAAGCATCTCCTCCACCCGGTCCGGCCAGCTGCGGGTCGTGCAGGGTCTCCGGATTGACGCCGCCCCGGACAGCTCCCGGACCCCGGGCGGACCGGGCGAGGCTCCGGTGCGGGCGTTGCTGGAGTGGCGGCGGCTGTTCGACACAAAACTCGTGGAGCTCACCGAGTACGGCTTTGCCGCGATTACCCGGTTAAAGGTCGACGACGCCCTGCTCGCCGAAGTGGAGCGGCTCGGCTGGCGCCTTGTGATCGGCAGCGGCACCGATTTCGCGAACCTGCCGGAGGCTTACCGGCACGCCGCTTCACTGCGCAACCGCGTTCTCACGAGCGGCCGGAGCGTCCGGGCGGATGACGTGACGTGGTCGGTGGCCGGCCTGCTGGGACCGGCTGCCGGCACCCTGCTGGCGGGCCATCTGCTGGCGCCCCTGCTCGCCCTCGAGCCGGAGCGCCGCGACAGCCTGCTCGGCATCCTGCGGGCCTGGCTGGGCGAAAACGGAAGCTGGGACGCCACGGCAAAGGCCACGGGACTGCATCGAAACAGCGTCCGCCGGCAGATCGGCATCATCGCTGAGCTGCTGGGCCTTGACCTCAACCAGGCCCAAGCCCGCGCGGAACTCTGGATCGCCCTGCAGTACCAGGCCGAGCCTGAGCCGCCCGCCCCGGCCACCGCAGGTCAGGCGTCCAGTGCACCGGCCAGCGCAGGTCTGGCGTCGGCTGCCGGTCAGACTCCCCAGGAGCGGTAGATCTCCGGGCGGCGGTCGCGCAGGTAGTCCACGGCGTCCTCGATGCCGTCTGCCGCGGCGCGGCCGGTCTCACCCAGCTCGGCAAACAACAGTTCCGGCCCGGCCCCGGCCGCGGCCAGGACCGAGCCGTCCGGGCCCGCGACGATGCTGCCGCCGCGGAAGTCGCTGTCATCCTCCGAACCGGTGTGGTTGGCGTAGGCGACCGTCAGCTGGTTCTCCAGGGCGCGGGCCCGGATCAGCACCTGCGGCACGGCGTCGAATCCGCCGGCGAGTGCCGTCGGCACCAGCAGCAGGTCCGCGCCGCGCAGGGCGGCCGCCCGCGCCGACTCGGGAAACTCGATGTCGTAGCAGATGACCAGCGCCGTTTTGTGCCCGTGGAAATCCACGACGCCGGGGGAAGCCGCGGCGGGTGTGAACGCCGCCCGCTCGTCCGGGCCGAACAGGTGCACCTTGTCGTAACTGAGCAGCTCGTCGCCCGCCTCGTCGACCAGGGTGGCGGAAATGTGCCACCCGCCGGCCGGCGTCAGCGTGGGCAGGCTGTAGACCAGGGCGATGTTGTTGCGCCGCGCGATGCCGGCCAGGGCTTCCCGGAGCGCGGGCAACCTGCCGGGATCGAACGCCTCCCGCAGCCGCCGCGGCGCGTAGCCCACGGGGAAGAGTTCCGGGGTCACCAGCAGCTGCGCGCCCGCGGCGGACGCATTGCGCGCCGCGGCCTCCACCGCGGCGCAGTTCGCATCGATGTCCAGCACGGCGGAGTTCGCCTGCATCAGTGCCAGCAGCACCATTACCACCTCACGTTTCCGGACGCCTCCGCGGGTCGCGGCGGGTTCTCCCGACCAGAGTAGCCGTGGCCCGGAACGCGGGGTGTGGTGCAATTCCACCCGGCCAGCGTGCCGGCGGGGCAGAACGTCCTTGCCGCGGAGACGGCGGATGCTGACCGCCCTCTCCCCGGCATTCGACCGGCGCGGCCGTTATCGTTGCGTTAACTTCTTGACTACAAGGCGCGAATGCGTCACGCTTCATAGCATGCCCTCACCAACGCGCTCAACGAGGAGCCGAACCAAGAACCCCGGATCGCAGTCCGCCCTCCGGCATTTGAACCAGCAGCGGATCATCGAATGCCTCCTCGCGGGCCCATCCACGCAGGCGGAACTGGCCCGCCAGACCGGGCTTTCGACAGCCACGGTCTCGAACATCGTCAAAATCATGCAGGACGCCGGGCTGGCCTCGACTGAACCGATCACCAGTTCCGGGCGGCGCGCCCTGAACGTCCGGCTCAACAGCAACGGAGCCGTCGCCGTCGGAATCGACTTCGGCCGGCGCCACCTGCGCGTCGTGCTGGCCTCGCTGAGTTACCACGTGATCGCCGAAGAGTCGGTCCTGCTGCCCCTGGGCCATCACGCCGAGGAAGGCATCCAGGCCGCCGTCGGCGTGCTGGACCGGCTGCTCACGGACAGCGGTGTGGAACGCAGCGCCCTGGTGGGTGCAGGCGTCGGAATTCCCGGCCCGATCGACCGCCGCACAGGCACCGTGGCGCAAGGCGCGATCCTGCCCGAATGGGTGGGCATCAACATCCTCAAACGCCTAGAAGAAGCGCTGGAACTCCCCGTCTTTGTGGACAACGACGCCAACCTGGGCGCCCTCTCCGAGGTCACCTGGGGGCCGCACAGCGGCATCAGCAACCTGATGTTCCTCAAGATCGGCTCGGGCATCGGCGCGGGGCTGATCCTCAACGGCGCCCCGTACTACGGCAACGTGGGCATCACCGGCGAAATCGGCCATGCCACCATCCACGAGCACGGGCTGATCTGCCGCTGCGGGAACCGCGGCTGCCTGGAAACCATCGCCTCCACCACCACCATGATCGAGCTCCTGAGCCGCGGCGAGGACCGGCCGCTCTCGCCCGGGGACATCGTGCGCAAGGCCCTGGAGAAGGACTCCGCCACGCTCCGTGTCGTGGACGACGCCGGGCTCGCCGTCGGGCGCGCGCTGGGCAACGTGGCGAACCTGATCAACCCCGAGGTCATTGTGGTCGGCGGCCCGCTGGCGGGCCTTGGCCAGCTGCTGCTGGACCCGATCCGGCGCGGCCTGATCCGCCACGCGGTGCCGGTCATAGGCGAGACAACCACCCTCACGATGTCGTCCCTGGGCGACCGGGCCGAGGCCCTCGGGGCCACGGCTTTGGTCTTCCAGCACGCCGGAATCCGGCGAAACTAACCATTTCGTTATGTGGCTGTTGCGTTAAAGACTTGACGACAAGGGCTGTGATCCAGTTTACTTTTCCATCAGACGGCCCTGCGGTTTGCAGGGGCGGACAACGAAGTCATGCATTGGAGGCGTAAGGGCAGATGACGTCCCTCAACACGCACAGTGATCCGCTAATCCTCGAGATGCGATCCATCACCAAGGAGTTCCCCGGCGTTAAAGCTTTGGCCGATGTGAGCCTGCGGGTGAAGGCCGGCGAGATCCACGCCATCTGCGGTGAGAACGGCGCCGGGAAATCGACCCTGATGAAGGTACTCTCAGGCGTGTACCCCTACGGCACGTACACCGGGGACATCGTTTACCAGAACGAAGTCCAGGAGTTCAAGGACATCAGGGCCAGCGAGCACGCCGGCATCGTGATCATCCACCAGGAACTCGCGCTTATCCCCGAACTGTCGATCATGGAGAACATCTTCCTCGGCAACGAGCCCACCAAGCGCGGCGTGATCGACTGGGCCGAGGCCCGGACCCGGTCCACCGAACTGCTGGCCCGCGTGGGGCTGCGCGAGGACCCGGACACCCCCATCAAGGAGATCGGCGTCGGCAAGCAGCAGCTGGTCGAGATCGCCAAAGCCCTGAACAAGTCGGTCAAGCTCCTGATCCTGGACGAGCCCACGGCGGCGCTGAACGAGTCCGACTCCCAGCACCTGCTGGACCTCATGCTGGGCCTCAAGGGCCGCGGAATCACCTCGATCATCATTTCGCACAAGCTCAACGAGATCGAACAGATCGCCGATGAGATCACGATCATCCGCGACGGCAAGTCGATCGAGACCCTGAACGTCAAGGCCGACGGCGTCGACGAGGACCGCATCATCAAGGGCATGGTGGGCCGGACCCTGGAATCCCGGTTCCCGGACCACGAGCCGAAGATCGGCGATGTCCTCTTCGAGGTGAAGAACTGGAACGTCGGGCACCCGCAGATCCAGGACCGCCTGGTCTGCAAGAACTCCAGCTTTTTCGTCCGCCGCGGCGAGATCGTCGGGTTCGCGGGCCTGATGGGCGCCGGACGCACCGAACTGGCCCGGTCCGTGTTCGGGCGCTCGTACGGCCGCTTCATCTCGGGCCATGTCTACAAAGAAGGCAAGGAACTGCAGCTCAAGAGCGTCCGCCAGGCGATCGACGCCGGACTCGGCTACGTCACCGAGGACCGCAAGTCCCTGGGCCTGAACCTGCTGGACGACATCAAGGCCACCACGGTCTCGGCAAACCTGCGCAAGATCAGCAAGAACTTCGTGGTGGACGCCAACAAGGAATACGCCGTCGCGGAGGAATACCGGAAGTCGCTGCGGACCAAGACGCCCTCCGTGGAGGAAGGCGTCGCAAAGCTCTCCGGCGGCAACCAGCAGAAGGTCGTGCTGGCGAAGTGGATGTTCACCGACCCGGACGTGCTGATCCTGGACGAACCCACCCGCGGGATCGATGTCGGGGCCAAGTACGAGATCTACGGCATCATCCAGAAGCTGGCCAACGAGGGCAAGGCCGTGATCGTCATTTCCTCGGAGCTGCCCGAGCTGTTGGGCCTCTCGGACCGGATCTACACGATTTTCGAAGGCGCCATCACCGGCGTCCTGAACAAGGACGAAGCCAGCCAGGAAAGCCTCATGAAACTCATGACGTCTGCCCGCAAGACCGCTTGACCCTTTGGGACAAACCAGAACAATCCGAACACCCCGGACACAAGGACTGAAACAATGAACGCGCTCAAGAAGCTCTTTGGCGGCAACACCCGCCAATTCGGCATGATCTTCGCCCTGGTTGCGCTGATCGTGTTCTTCGAGATTTTCACGGAGGGCCGCACGCTCACATCGGGCAACGTCATCAACCTCTTCAACGGCAACTCCTACATCCTGATCCTCGCCATCGGCATGGTGCTGGTCATCATCGCCGGGCACATCGACCTCTCGGTCGGTTCCGTCGCGGCCTTCGTGGGTGTCTGCGTGTCACTCTTCATCCGCGACTGGGGGCTGCCCTGGTACATCGGCGTCCTGATGGGGCTCGGGCTCGGCGCCCTGATCGGAATGTGGCAGGGATTCTGGGTGGCCTATGTCGGCATCCCCGCGTTCATCGTGACGCTGTCCGGCATGCTGATCTTCCGCGGCGCCAACCAGTTGGTCGGCAAGTCGAACACCATCCCGGTTCCCACGGATTTCCAGTACATCGGCTCCGGCTACCTGCCCGAGTTTGGACCGAATACCGGCTACAACAACCCCACCATGCTCATTGGCCTGCTCGGCGTCGCGTTCGTGATCTTCAGCGAGATCCGCTCCCGCCGCAACGCCAAGGCCCTCGGTGCCGAGGTTCCCGAAGCGTGGGTCATGGTTATCAAACTGGTGCTGGTCTCCGGCGCCATCCTCTACGCGACCTACCTCTTTGCCACCGGCCGGCCGGGCACCTCCTTCCCCGTGCCGGGCCTGATCCTGGCCGTCCTGGTCCTCGTGTACGGCTTCATCTCCTCCAAGACCGTTATCGGCCGCCACATCTACGCCGTCGGTGGCAACCGGCACGCCGCCGAGCTCTCCGGTGTCCAGTCCAAGAAGGTCAACTTCCTGGTCATGATGAACATGTCCTTCCTGGCCGGCCTCGCCGGCATGATTTTCGTCGGCCGCTCCACCGCCTCAGGCCCGTTCGACGGCGTCGGCTGGGAACTGGACGCCATCGCCGCCGTGTTCATTGGCGGCGCCGCGGTCACCGGTGGCGTGGGCACCGTGATCGGCTCGATCATCGGCGGCCTGGTCATGGCAGTCCTGAACAACGGCCTGCAGCTGCTCGGCGTCGGCGCCGACCTCACCCAGATCATCAAGGGCCTGGTGCTCCTGATCGCCGTCGCCTTCGACGTCTACAACAAGACCCAGGGCAAGAGGTCCGTCGTCGGGATGCTGATGAAGAACTTCAGCCGCAGTAACGAGATCAAGGCCGACGAGACAACCCAAACCACAGACGTCATCTCCAGGGGAGCCTGAGCGGCTCCCCCGGTTCCCCAACCCCACAATTCTCCGCACACCACCAAAAGAAAGTGAACCAAGCAATGCGAATGATTGGTAAAGCAGGAAAGGCAGCAGCAATCGCTGCTATTGCGGCACTGGCGCTGACGGCCTGCGGCCGTTCCGACACCGGGACTACCGGCGGTTCGAGCTCCGGAGGCGAAGCATTCCCGAAGGGCTCGTCGATCGGCGTCGCGCTGCCCCAGAAGACCTCGGAAAACTGGGTTCTGGCGGAGCAGCTGTTCAACGACGGCCTCACCAAGGCCGGCTACAAGCCGGATGTGCAGTTCGCCAATGGCGGCGTTTCGGATCAGCAGAACCAGATTAGTGCCATGATCACCAAGGGCGACAAGCTCATCATCGTCGGTGCCATCGACGGTGCGCAGCTGGGCACCCAGCTCAAGCAGGCCAAGGATGCCGGCGCCACGATCATCGCGTATGACCGTCTGCTCCTGAACACCCCGGACGTGGACTACTACGTGGCCTACGACAACTTCAAGGTCGGTGAACTCCAGGGCCAGGCGCTGCTGGACGGCATGAAGGGCAAGAAGCCGGCAGGCCCGTACAACATCGAGCTCTTCGCAGGTTCCCCTGATGACGCCAACGCGAAGGTCTTCTTCGACGGCGCCATGAGCGTCCTGAAGCCGAAGATCGACGACGGCACCCTCAAGGTCCTTTCGGGCCAGACGAGCTTCGAACAGGCCGTTACCCAGGGCTGGAAGGCAGAGAACGCCCAGAAGCGCATGGACACCCTGCTCGCCGGAACGTACGGCAGCGCCCCGCTTGACGGCGTGCTGTCCCCGAACGACACCCTGGCCCGCGCGATCATCACCTCTGTCAAGGCCGCCGGCAAGCCGATCCCGGTTGTCACGGGCCAGGACTCCGAGGTTGAGTCGGTCAAGTCCATCATGGCGGGCGAGCAGTACTCCACCATCAACAAGGACACCAATGCGCTCGTTGACCACTCGATCACCATGGTCAACGACGTCCAGGCAGGCAAGAAGCCGGAGATTAACGACGACAAGTCCTACAACAACGGAAACAAGGTTGTTCCCGCGTACCTGCTGAAGCCGGTCATCGTCACCAAGGACAACGTCCACACGGCGTACGAGAACGATCCGGTCCTCGGCCCGATCACCAAGCAGTAGTTCCTTATCTGGGCGACCGCTTCACCGGCCGCGCCAGAGTACAGAGCCCCGGCTCTCCCGCAAGGGAGGGCCGGGGCTCTTGCGTTGGCCGTGATGCGCTGGCGGTGGTGCGCCGGCGGTGACCTTGGCAGTGACCTTGCCTGCGGCGAGGCGCTTCACAGCGGAGACATAGCTTTGCGGGGAGGTTCGCACAGCGGCCCGTACCACTGTGGGACCAGCGCCGGGCATCGGGCCCGGCAGGAGATACCCCCAGAGACACCCAAGAAAAACTAGGAGCACCGTGAGCGTTCTTGCCCGGAGTGTAGGCAACGCCTTTCGAAACAAGGTCAGGACCGCCGCCGTGGTGGCGGTCCTGGCCGTAGCCATTGGACTTGCCCTGGCCATGCTCGTGGCCAACCAGGCCGTCACCGGCAAGGTTGCCGAGCTGAACGCCTCGGTGGGCACGGTCCTGACCGTGAACCCCGCCGGCGGCCAGGGGTTCGAGGGTGGCGGCGAGCCGCTGACGTCCGCCCAGGCGGCCACGGCGGCGGCCGTCCCCAACGTCAGCAGCGTGGTCGGCACCAAGGCGCTGCGCCTGCGCAACGCCGCTGACATTGCCGCCGAGGCCGCGTCAGGACGGACAGGCCAAGGCGGCCCCGGCGGCCAGTCGGCCACCTCCGTCACCACGAGCCTCACGGCCGCCGTCGACGCCGGCACCCTCGGCAACCGTAACCAAGCCAGTACCGGCGCCTCCGGAAGCAGCACCTCGGGCAGTACCGGCGGCACCGCGCAGGCCGCGCCGGCGTTCTCGCTGCCCATCACGGCAACGGGCATCGGCGCCGAGGTGGACTCCACCGGCAAGGCCCTGCAGCTGACGCAGGGCACCGGCCTGGGCAACTACACCGCTGCGTCCACCGGCGCCCTGCTGGGCACCACCCTGGCCACCAAGAACGGCCTCAGCGTGGGCTCGACGTTCACCATCGGTGATAAAACCTTCACCGTCCGGGGGCTGTTCGACTCCGGGACCGCGTTCGGCAACAATGCGCTCTACGTGACGCTGCCGACCGCCCAGACCCTCGCCGCGCTCCCGGACGAACTCTCCACCATGATCGTCACGGTCAACAGCATGGAAAACGTCGACGCCGCCAAGACCGCCCTGCAGGCGGCGCTGGGCTCCGACAAGGCCGACGTCACCCAGGGCCAGCGGAACCTTGAGACAGCCGTCAGCTCGCTGGACAGCGTCAAGAACATTTCCTTCATCGCCTTCATCGCGGCCCTTGGCACCGCCGGCCTGATCATCCTCCTGATCATGGTCATGCTGGTCCGCGAACGACGCCGCGAGATCGGTGTCCTGAAGGCCATCGGCGCCCCGAACCGCACCATCGGCCTGCAGTTTGTGCTGGAGGCCCTCGTGCTGGTGGCCATGGGCAGCGTGGTGGGCGCCGCCGTCGCCTCCCTCGCCAGCGGCGGCATCGCCAGCGCCCTCATCAGCTCAAGCAGCAGCACGAGCGCGGCGGCCACCGGCCAGCGCGGCGGCGCTGGCGGCTTTCCCGGGGGCGGGTTCCCGGGCGGGGCGGGCGGACCGCTGGGCGGGGCCAGCCAGCTGCTGACCTCCGTGACGGCGAGCGCCTCCCCCGGCGTGATCGCCGCGGGCATCGCCGCAGTTTTCGGCGTCGCCATCATCGGCGCGCTCGTCCCGGCCCTGCTCACCGCCCGCATCCGTCCCATCGAAGTCCTCCGAGGAGAATAGCCATGATCGAAGTCAAGAACCTGGTCCGCACGTTCAAGTCCGGCGACCGGACCATCAAGCCGGTCAACGATGTCAGCTTCGAGCTGGAGCAGGGCACGCTGGCCTCGATCGTGGGCAAGAGCGGCAGCGGCAAGAGCACCCTGCTCTCCTTGCTCGGGGCGCTGGACAAGCCCACCAGCGGCGACGTGGTGGTCAACGGCGTGAGCCTGGCCAGCATGCCCGACGGGAAACTGACCAACTACCGGCGCCGGGACATCGGCTTCGTGTTCCAGCAGTTCAACCTGATCCCGAACCTCTCGGCCGTGGACAACGTGATGCTGCCGATGGAATTCGCCGGCGTGCGCAAGGCGGCGCGGGCCGAGCGGGCCCGGCAGCTGCTCGAACAGGTCCAGCTCGATCCGGAGAAGCACGGGCGGCGCATCAACCGGCTCTCCGGCGGCGAGCAGCAGCGGGTGGCGATCGCCCGGGCGCTGGCGAACGAACCCAAACTGATCCTGGCCGATGAACCCACCGGCAACCTGGACGAGCAGACCGGCGAGCACATCATCGAGCTGCTCAGCACGCTCAGCCGGGACCACAACACCACCATCCTGGTGGTCACCCACGACCGTGCCCTGGCCAACAAGACGGCCCGGCGCTTCCGGCTCCAGCAGGGCCGGCTCACGGAGGAAACGGCCCGGACCCGTGCGACGGCGGCCCTGACCAGCTGAGGACCGGCCGGCTGCGGGGACTTTGGCGGCGGAGCTGCGGGCAGGCCTTGGGGGCCCGCCCGCAGCTCCGGCGGCGAGCCGCCGGAGCTGAACTTCGTGAGACTGGATCTCCGCGTCGAACCTCCGCCATGCCAGGGCCGTCAACACCGCGGCCCGCCCGCCCCCTGGGTGAGAAGATGGCATCATGTCTGCCCTCATCGCAAAGCCGTGGCTGTTCAGCCAGCCGGACCAGGACCCCCGCACAGCCACCGGTGCCAGGCTGCGCTGGGGTGTCATCGCCACCGGCGGGATCGCCGCTTCGGTCACACGCGACCTTGGGCTGCTGGCGGATGCGGAACTGTACGCCGTCAGCTCCCGCACACAGGCGGCCGCGGACGCGTTCGCGGCCGACTACGGCTTTGTCCACGCCTACGGTGACCAGGAGGGCGCCAGTGGCTATGCCCGCTTGCTCGCCAATGACGCCGTCGACGTCGTCTACGTCGCCACCCCGCACGCCCACCATCACAAGATAGCCCTCGCCGCCCTCAACGCCGGCAAGCACGTGCTGTGCGAGAAGGCCCTCACGATCAATGCCCGGGAAGCAGCCGAGCTGATCGCGGCGGCCCGGACCAACGGAGTCTTCCTGATGGAGGCGGTGTGGAGCCGGTTCCTGCCCAGCATGCAGCGGGCGTTCGAGATCGCTGCCTCGGGCGAGATCGGCGAGGTGAAATGGGTCGGCGCCGACCTCGGCTTTCCGGCGCCGTACTCGCCCGGTTCCCGGCTTTGGGCACCCAAGGACGGTGGCGGCGCCCTGCTGGACATGACGGTCTATCCCCTGCTCTGGGCGCTCGGCACCCTGGGGTTCCCGCAAACGGTCAGCGCCACCGGCTGGCTGAACGACGACGGCGTCGACGCCCAGAATGCGTTGACGCTCGGTTACCACCACGGCGCCCAGGCCCAACTGACCTCGTCATTGATGGCCTACGGCCCCCGCACGGCCACCGTCGCCGGCACCAAGGGCTACCTCCAGAGCCCCGGCTCCATCAACAACCCGAAGGAACTGCTGGTCCGGATCGGCTTCGAGGGGCCCCGGACGGAGCAGTTCACCGTGGTGGGACGTGGCTACACCTACGAGCTCCGCGAGGTCACGCGGTGCATCCAGCAGGGCCTCACCGAGAGCCCGGTCATGCCTCTGGAGGACTCCCTGAACACCATGCGGCTTTTCGACGGCGTACGCGCGCAGCTCGGCGTGAGCTACCCCAACGACGCCCACTAACCGCCTCGCATTTTCCACGCCCCAGGCAACGGACCCGGCGCATTCCAAGTGTCTCGGTATGCCTACAGTTTCGGCCCCGCTCTGGACTCTCCTGTTGGGGCCGACTTACCCTGTAGGCAATTGTCCAGTCTTCCGGGATCGGGGGTGCGCGCATGGATCCTGCAGCAGCGTCCTCCCGCGCGGGCCGCACCTTGCGCCCCCTGCGCCCCTTGCGGCGCGTGCTTTTGGCCGCCGTCGCCGGCGCCGCGTGGCTGACACTGACCTGCACGGCCGCGCAGGCGGACGACGCCTGCGCGTTCTACGGGACGGCCGACGACGCCGGGGAGAGCACGGCCGCCGCCTCCTGTACGGACGCCGACGACCTCCCTGTTCCCTCCCTCGACGGCGTGGTCTCCGTGGACATCCCTGCGGTCCCGGCGGGCACCTGGGCGGCGGGCGCTGTTCCGGGGCCGGGAGTAGCTTCCGCGGACGTCGTTCCTGCCGACCCGAACGGGCCCGCGGACACCGCCCCTGACCCGGCGGTTCCCGACGCGCCACCGCCCGCCCCTGGGCCGGCGGCACCGGACCCGGCGCTCCCCTCTCCGGCGCTCCCTGACCCTTCGCTCCCTGCGCCGGCACTCACCCCGCCGGCAACCGGGCCTGTGGTGGACCCTGCGGTTCCGGTCCCCGGTGTTGTTCCGCCGGTGGTGGACCCTGCGGTTCCGGTCCCCGGCGTCGATCCGCCGGTGGTGGACCCTGCGGTACCGGCTCCAGCACCTTCGTCGCCCGGCGACCCGGCGGCCCCGGTTCCGGTTCCGGAGCCAGCAACTCCGCTCCCCGGCGACCCGGCGGCCGGGCCACCAGACGGCGTCGTTCCAGGCGGCGTCGTTCCAGGCGGCGACGTCGCGGCGGGATCGCCTGCGGGGACGCCGGCCGCTGTCGATGGCGAATCGGCACCGGCGGGCGCCGCAAAAGCAACCGCCGCCAACGCAGCACCAGCTGAACTGCCGGCGCCTGCCCCCACCGGCACCGTGGCGGCCCGTCCGTTCCCGGCGTCTCCTTCCCCGGGTGCCACTGTTGCCTATCCCGCCTTGCTGATCCCTGAACCCCGGGGCGCGGCAGCTGTCCAGTCCGGCGCTGCCCCGCCGGCCAAGGCCCCTGCCGGGACCGGTGAACCGCCGGCTCCCTCCGGCAACCCGGGTCCGGGCCCATGGCACGGCGGAACGGGACTGCCTGCGCCTGACGCACTCCCGCCGGCTCCGGGCTCGGGGTCCGGCAGCGGGCACTCCGGCGGCGGGCCTGCCGGAACGGCTGCGTGGATGCCCAGCCTGGTCTTCTACGTGCCCACCATCGGGGCCGACGCCATCGGCGGACCGCTCCAGCACGAGTACGCAGCCGTTAGCGCTGATCCCGGTTCTTCTCCTGACTAGTCGGGCCGTCTCTGCCTCCACAGAGCACGGCCCGTCGGGCTGCCTTCGCCGCCCGCCAACAGTCACCCAGGAGAATCCCCCATGGACACGACCGTCCACCGCCGGGCTTCCGGCACCCCATTTCCCGCCGGCCTGACCCTCTCAGCGCCCGCCCACCCCGAGCGTTCCGGTCCGCAGCCGAGGCCCGGCTGCAAGCCCCGCCCGCCCTAGCGCATGCCACCGCTCCCATCAAGGTCCTGTACCGCCGGAGCAAGGTCGTTGGGTCCGCTGGGGGACCCAACGGCATGCTCCGGCGGAGGGGCGTCCGCGGGTGGGCGTCCGGTGAGGGAAGACGCTTCGGCGCCGGGACCGGGGGTCCCCCACGCACCACGCGGACCGCAATCAGATACCCGTACCCGTATCATTCTTTAGGAGCGCCGCCGGGGCGCACACGAAAGGTACGGGGACAGCGTGGACAGTTCGCCCAACAGCATCATGGCGGAGCCCCTGGGCGGCCGCTATCAGCTGGGGGAGGTGATTGGCCGGGGCGGCATGGCATCGGTCTACACGGCCAAGGACCTGAACCTTGGCCGGGACGTTGCCCTGAAACTCTTTGCACCGCAGTCGGCGGATCCTGACGAGCTTCGCCGCCAGGAAGCGGAGATCGAACTGCTGGCGACCCTGAATCATCCAAGCCTGGTGACGCTGTTCGACGCCGGGACGGACACCCGGATTCCCGAGGAGCCCCGGCCGTTCCTGACCATGGAGCTCGTGGACGGCCAGGATCTGCGGACCCGGATCCGCCACAGTCCCCTGCCGCTGGCCGAGTTGGCCGTGGTGGGCGCCGGGATCGCCGATGCCCTCGCCTACGTCCACGGCCTCGGCATCGTCCACCGGGACATCAAGCCCGCCAACATCCTCCTGGTGCCGGTCCGGCCGGGAGAGCCGCTGCGGCCCAAGCTCACAGACTTCGGCATCGCCCGGATCATCGACGGGACCCGGCTGACCGCCACGGGAACCATGGTGGGAACCGCCGCCTACCTCAGTCCCGAACAGGCCCGCGGGGCCGACCTCGGTCCGGCGAGTGATATCTACTCGCTGGGCCTGGTCCTGCTCGAATGCCTCAAGGGCGAGGTGGAGTACCCGGGCAGCGCCGTCGAATCCGCCGTGGCCCGCCTGCACCGCGCCCCCGTCATCCCGGACGCCGTGCCCGAGGAGTGGGCCCGGCTCATCCAGGCCATGACCGTCCTGGACCCGTTGGACCGCCCCGCGGCCGCCGATCTCGAGGCAGCTTTCCGTGTTGCCCTCGTTTCCCCCGGATCGCTGCCGGGGCCGGTCACAACGGAACCCACCCGGGTCCTCCCGGCCCCGCCGGCAAGGCGGCCCCGCCCACCCAGGCCCGGAGCCGCAACGGCTGCGGCGTCGAGAACACGCCCCCTGAACTCACTGGACCCGGATGCCCTGCCGCTGCGGCCGCGCCGCCGCCGCTCCGTGTCGCGCGGGGCCGCATGGTTTCTCCGGGCCCGGCCCCGCACCCGCGTGGCCGGGCTGCTCGCCGTGCTGGCAGTCCTTGCCGTCGTGGCGACGATCGCGGTCGCCCTGTCCGCCCCCGCGGCGCCCGACGTCGTCCCCTACCCCACCGTCACCGGACCGCTCGGCGATCACCTGAGGGAACTGCAGAAGGGTGTGGAACCATGAGCGATTCGCGAACCGCCGGGCAAGACCGCGGCCGGGTGAGGTATCGGGTGCCCGCAAGCCTCCTCGCCGGACTCCTGGCCGCCGGGGCTTTGGCCGGTTGCGGCTCCCCCGCCCCCGAACTGGGCAGCGGCGCGGCCCGGCAACTTCAATCCGAAGTCTTGGCTGTCAGCCAGGCTGCAGCCGCCAACGACCCGGAGGGTTCCCTGAAGCACCTTGACGAGTTGCTGACCCGGCTGGATGCCGTCGCCGCGAGCGGCGAGGTGTCCTTCAGACGCCACCAGAGCATCAAGTCATCGATTGACGCCGTCCGGGCGGACCTTACCGCGCAGCAGGCGGCCGAGGCGGCCCGGAAGGCTGCGGAAAAAGCAGCGGCTGACAAAGCGGCAGCCGACAAAGCAGCGGCTGAAAAGGCTGCCGCGGCTCAGGCAGCAGCCCAGGTCGCTGCAGCGCGGACGGCCCCGGCCGCCGTCGCCCCGGCCCCGGCCAAGGCCGCCACCGGGAAATCGAAGCACAAGGGCAACGGCAAGGGCTGACCCCGCAGCCCTCCCCCGCCCGGCTGCCCCTCCTTCCTGCCATCCTCCGACCAGCCACCCCTACAACCAGCAGCGACGCGCGCACCGGAATCCCGGGCGGACAGCAGAACGCCCCGCCTCCCTTTCGGGAGACGGGGCGTTCTGCGTGGCGGCCGGCCCGGGCGCTGCCTGAGGTCTGGCGCCGGTTGAGGCTGGGACTACTTGGTCAGCGTCGCAAGCACTTCGCTGAACTTCGCCGACGGGCGCATGACCGCTGCAACCTTGGCCGCATCCGGCCGGTAGTACCCGCCAAGGTCCACCGGGGAACCCTGGACGGCCAGGAGTTCGCCGGTGATAGTGTCCTCGTTGGAGTTCAGCGCGTCAGAAACGGCGGCGAAGGCCGCGGCGAGCTCGGCGTCGTCGTTCTGGCTGGCCAGTTCCTGGGCCCAGAACTTGGCCAGGTAGAAGTGGCTGCCGCGGTTGTCCAACTCGCCGGCCTTGCGCTTCGGGGACTTGTCCTCCAGCAGGAACGTGCCGGTGGCCCGGTCCAGGGTGTCGGCCAGGACCTGGGCGCGGGCGTTGCCGGTGCTGGTGGCGAGGTGCTCGAAGCTGACGGCCAGTGCGAGGAATTCACCCAGGCTGTCCCAGCGCAGGTGGTTTTCCTTGAGTAACTGCTGGACGTGCTTCGGGGCGGATCCGCCGGCGCCGGTCTCGAACAGGCCGCCGCCGTTGATCAGCGGCACCACCGAAAGCATCTTGGCGCTGGTGCCCAGTTCCAGGATCGGGAAGAGGTCGGTGAGGTAGTCGCGGAGCACGTTGCCGGTCACCGAGATGGTGTCCTCGCCCTTGCGGAGGCGCTCCACCGTGAAGGCCGTGGCCTCATCCGGGGACATGATGGCGATTTCCAGGCCCTCCGTGTCGTGGTCCTTGAGGTATTCCTCCACCTTGGCGATCATCCGGGCGTCGTGCGCGCGGCCCTTGTCCAGCCAGAAGACGGCGGGCGTGGCGGAGGCGCGGGCACGGGTGACGGCCAGCTTCACCCAGTCGCGGATCGGCACGTCCTTGGTCTGGCAGGCGCGCCAGATGTCGCCCGGGGCAACCTTGTGCTCGATCAGCACCGTGCCGGCGTCGTCAACGATCTGGACGGTGCCGGCGGACTGGATCTCGAACGTCTTGTCGTGGCTGCCGTATTCCTCGGCGGCCTGGGCCATGAGGCCGACGTTCGGGACGGTGCCCATGGTGGTGGGATCGAAGGCCCCGTGTGCGCGGCAGTCATCAACCACGACCTGGTAGATGCCGGCGTAGCTGCTGTCCGGGAGGACGGCGAGGGTATCGGCTTCCTGGCCGTCGCGGCCCCACATGTGGCCCGAGCTGCGGATCATGGCCGGCATCGAGGCGTCGACAATGACGTCGGAGGGCACGTGCAGGTTGGTGATGCCCTTGTCGGAATCGACCATCGCAAGTTCGGGGCCCTCGTTGAGGCCCTTTTCGATGGCTGCCTGGACCTCGCCGCGGATCTCCTCCGGCAGGTCCTCGAGGCCGTTGAGGATGGAGGCAAGGCCGTTGTTGGGGCTCAGGCCGGCGGCGGCGATCTGCTCACCGTAGGTGGCGAAGAGGTCCGCGAAGTAGGCCTTGACGACGTGGCCGAAGATGATGGGGTCCGAGACCTTCATCATGGTGGCCTTGAGGTGGGCGGAGAACAGCACGCCCTCGTTCTTGGCCCGGACGACCTGGGCTGCGAGGAACTCATCCAGGGCCGCGGCCCGCATCACGGTGCCGTCGATGACCTCGCCGGCCAGGACCGGGAAGGCACGCTTGAGGACCTTGACGGTGCCGTCTTCCTTGACGAGCTGGATCTTGATGTTGGTGTCGGCCTCGATCACCACGGACAGCTCGTTCGAGCGGAAGTCGTCGGCGTCCATGTGGGCCACGTTGGTCTTGGACTCCGGAGTCCAGGCGCCCATGCTGTGCGGGTTCTGGCGGGCGTAGTTCTTGACCGAGAGCGGGGCGCGGCGGTCCGAGTTGCCTTCGCGCAGGACCGGGTTCACGGCGGAGCCCTTGATCTTGTCGTAGCGGGACCGGATGTCCGTTTCCTCGTCCGAGGAGGGGTTGTCCGGGTAGTCCGGCAGCGCGTAGCCGTGGCCCTGGAGTTCGGCGATGGCGGCCTTCAACTGGGGCACGGAGGCGCTGATGTTGGGCAGCTTGATGATGTTGGCTTCGGGCGTCTTGGCGAGGGCACCAAGCTCGGCCAGGGCGTCGCTGACGCGCTGCTCTTCGGTGAGGTAGTCGCCGAACACGGCGATGATGCGGCCGGCCAGCGAGATGTCGCGGGTCTCCACTTCCACACCGGCCGTCGAGGCGAACGCCTCAATGATCGGCAAGAACGAATAGGTGGCCAGCATCGGCGCTTCGTCGGTGTGGGTATAGATAATCTTTGCCATTGCGCGGGCGTCTCCCTGAAGGTCTGGGTATTTCCGGAATCTTGTGTTATCTCAACACCCCTAACTTACCCGAGGTGCCCCCGTTGGCGCCTACCGGCGTCGTGCGCGGACGGATGAGTGACATCCCGACACGGCATAACAAAAATTGACAAGCGACTTTACAGATTAGTCAAATTGCCGTAGTTTCGTTCCATCCAGCGGCCGCCAACAGCGGCCGCCCCGCTTTTCCACCGGTTAGGACACCCATGAGAACACCCAAGACTCTGGCCACCAGCCTGCTGACTCTTTCGGCCGCCGCGCTGCTGGCCCTGAGTGCCGCGGGGGCGGCCACGGCCTCCCCCGCACCGGCCAAGGCACCGGTTCCCACCTCCGATGTCGCCAGCCACACCGTCACCGAGACGGGCGCGGCCGACTACTGGACCGCGGAACGCATGCGCAGCGCCGTCCCCGGCGACGTCTTGGCCGACAGGGCCATGAAGCGCAACGGCAAGGCCACCGCGGCCAGGGGCCCGGCGGAAACGGGCGCGCCGAGCAAGGTCGAGGCCGCGGCTCCCAAGCTGCAATCCCAGACGCTCCAGACCAAGACCAATGCCAGCGAAACCCCCGTCCCGCACATCGGCAAGGTCTTCTTCACCCTCGGCGGGACGAACTACGTCTGCTCCGGCAACTCGGTCTCCTCCGGCAACAAGAGCACGGTCTCCACGGCCGGGCACTGCGTGAATGAGGGCCCGGGCGCCTTCGCCACCAAGTTCACGTTCGTCCCGGCGTACCTGAACGGCGCGGCCCCCTACGGCAAGTGGACGGCCAAGGCCCTCTACGCCCCCACCCAGTGGAGCTCCTCGGGTGACATGACCTACGACACCGGCTTCGCCGTCATGTCCACGCTCAACGGCCAGTACCTGAGCGACGTCGTCGGCGGCTCCGGGCTGCAGTTCAACGCCGCCCGCGGCCTGAGCTACAAGTCATTCGGTTACCCCGCCGCAGCGCCCTTCAACGGTGAATCCCTCAAGAGCTGCTCCGGCACCGCCACGAACGATCCCTACAACCCGCAGTTCAACACCCAGGGGATCCCCTGCAACATGACCGGCGGTTCCTCAGGCGGTCCGTGGTTCATCGGCACCAGCGCCGGCGGCTACCAGAACTCCATCAACAGCTACGGCTACGGCAGCAACTCCACCACGATGTACGGCCCGTACTGGGGCAGCGTGATCCAGCAGGCCTACACCACGGCGGCCGCTTCCTGACCTGAGGGCGCGGGGCCTCGTTCGCGCGGGGCCCGCGCTCCGTTCGCAGGGGCCTGTTCGCGGGGCCCGCGTTCCGTTCGCGGGGCCCGCACGCTCCGTTCGCGGGGGCCTGTTCGCGGGGCCCGCGCTCCGTTCGCGGGGGCCTGTTCGCGGGGCCCGCGCTCCGTTCGCGGGGGCCTGTTCGCGGGGCCAGCGCAGCCGGGCTTGTCTACCCTGTTTACCCTGTTTGCCCCAGCGCGGGGTCATTGCGTCCCATCTTCAGCAGTGGGGAGGACGCAGTGGCCCCGCGCTGGCTTTATGTGCGACGGCGGATCGCGCCCGCCCCCTGGACATGCCCTCCGCTAACACCAAGGCCCGGACATATACCCCACATGTCCGGGCCTTGCCATGCGGAGTGGACATGTCCTCCCGGGTGGCTTCTCGGCGCTTGGCAACGAATGAGCATGTCCCCCGGATGGCCCCCGGCGCGCCAGAAAGAACGGGCATGTCCCCCGGCTGGCCCTGGCAGCCCAGGGTCGCACGGGACATGCCCTCTCCACACACCGAAGCCTGGACATATCCCCCATATGCCCACTCCTTGCCGCGAAAAATGAGCATGTCCCGCGGAAAGCATGAGCCTGTCCCAGGGACCGGCCACCAGCCCACTCGCTGGCGCAAAAAATGGACATGTCCCCCGGCCAGGGAGGGCATGTCAGGGAAGGAATGGGCATGTCCGACCGGGTCGGTCTCGAGCTCCTGAAGCCGCGAGCACGTCCTTTGGGTTGGCCCGCTACGCAACGAAAAGACTGAGCATGTCCCCCGGCTGGCCCTGGCCGCCGAGGGTCGCACGGGACATGCCCTCCCCACGCTCCGAAGCCTGGACATATCCCCCATATGCCCACTCCTTGCCGCGAAGAATGAGCATGTCCCGCGGAAAGAACGGGCATGTCTCGCGGGCTGGCCACCAGCCCACTCGGTGGCACAAAAAATGGACATGTCCCCCAGCCAGGGAGGGCATGTCCATTTTTTGTGCCGGTCTCTTGCGCGCGGGTCCCTTGTGCGCGAACCGCAGCCCGAGTGGAAGAGCACTACCCGAGTGGAAGGGCCCTAGTGGAAGAAGTGGCGTGCCCCGGTGAAGTACATGGTGATGCCGGCGGCGTTGGCCGCGGCGATGACTTCCTCGTCCCGGACTGAGCCGCCGGGCTGGACGACGGCGCGCACGCCGGCGTCGACCAGGATCTGCAGTCCGTCGGCGAACGGGAAGAACGCGTCCGAGGCCGCTACAGCGCCCCGGGCACGCTCCGGCGAAGCGGCGGCGTCGGCATTCGAGGCCCCGCCAGCACCCTCGACATCGGACTCCACGGTGACGCCAAGGGTGTTGGCGCGCTCGACCGCGAGCTTGCAGGAATCGAGCCGGTTGACCTGGCCCATGCCGATGCCGACGGCGGCACCGTTGTCCGCGAGCAGGATGGCGTTGGACTTCGCCGCGCGGCACGCGGTCCAGGCGAACGCGAGGTCGGCCAAGGTGGCGGCGTCGGCGGCGTCGCCCGCGGCCAGGGTCCAGTTCGCGGGGGTGTCGCCGTCGGCGTCGACCTTGTCCGTGGCCTGCACCAGCATGCCGCCGGAGACCTGGCGGAACTCGGTCGGGTATCGTCCGTATCCGTCCGGGAGGGCCAGGAGGCGGATGTTCTTCTTCTTGGACAGGATCTCCACTGCCTCGTCGTCGAAGCCCGGCGCGATGACGACCTCCGTGAAGATGCCGGCGACGGTCCGTGCCATCCCGGCGGTGACGGTGCGGTTCGCTGCGATGACGCCGCCGAACGCGGACACGGGATCGCAGGCGTGGGCCTTGGCGTGGGCGTCGGCGATCGGGTCGGCCGCCGACGAGGACCCCACGGCCACGCCGCACGGGTTGGCGTGCTTGATGATGGCGACGGCGGGTTCGGCGAAGTCGAAGGCGGCGCGCAGGGCGGCGTCGGCGTCGACGAAGTTGTTGTAGCTCATGGCCTTGCCGTGCAGCTGGTCGGCCTGGGCGATGCCGGCCGGGGCGGCCTTGTCCACATACAGTGCGGCCTGCTGGTGCGGGTTTTCGCCGTAGCGGAGCACCTCGGAGCGTTCCAGGGCCAGGCCGGCGTAGGCGGGCCAGTCGATCACGCCGTCGCCGTCCTCGTCGCGGAACTGGCTGGCGGTCCAAGTGGCCACGGCGGTGTCGTAGGCCGCGGTGTGCGCGAACGCCTTGGCGGCGAGCCGGCGGCGGGTCTTCAGGTCAAAACCGCCCGAGGCGGCGGCCTCCACCACGGCACCGTAGGACGCCGGGTCCACCACGATGGCGACGGCGGCGTGGTTCTTCGCGGCGGAGCGCACCATCGCGGGCCCCCCGATGTCGATCTGTTCGACGACGTCGTCCGGCGCGGCACCGGACTTCACGGTCTCCACGAAGGGGTAGAGATTGACGACGACGAGGTCGAACGGCTCGATCTCCATGTCCGCCAGGGTCTGCATGTGGGCCGGGACGCGGCGGTCCGCGAGGATGCCGCCGTGCACGCGCGGGTGCAGGGTCTTGACGCGGCCGTCCAGCATTTCGGGGGAGCCGGTGACTTCCTCGACTTCCTGCACGGGGATGCCCGCGGCGGCGATCTTCTTGGCCGTGGAGCCGGTGGAGACGATCTTGACGCCGGCGGCGTGCAGGCCTTGAGCGAGCTCCTCCAGACCGGTCTTGTCGTAGACCGAAATCAGTGCCCGGTGGATGGGAACTCGGTCGATGGATACACGGTCAAGCTGCGTGAAGCTCACAAAAGTCTCCGTCTTATATCGCGGCGGGGCCGCGGGTGGTGGGGATGCGGCCAGTTTATCGCGTCCCGCCGCCGGGCCCTCCCGCGCGCCGGAGTGTGAAGCACGCGCAGGCCGCGGCCCGGCCACGTAGAGTTTTCACAGGAGGCCAAGATGAACACGTACACCACTGTGCCCAGCGGCGAACAGGTGGTCCAGGAACTGCCGTGGCGGTGGAAGGTCCAGGGCCGGATCTTCCTGATCGGCGGACTGGGCTTCATGTTCGATGCCTGGGACGTCACCCTCAACGGCATCCTCATTCCGTTGCTGTCCAAGCACTGGTCGCTGAGCCCGGGCGATGCCGCCTGGATCGGCACGGCGAACCTCATTGGCATGGCCTTGGGCGCGTTCGTCTGGGGCACCATCGCGGACACCATCGGCCGCAAGAAGGCCTTCACCGCGACCCTGCTGATTTTCTCCATCTTCACCGTGCTCGGCGCCTTCTCCCCCGACTTCATGTGGTTCGTCGTGTTCCGGTTCCTGGCCGGGTTCGGCCTGGGCGGCTGCATCCCGGTGGACTACGCGCTGGTGGGCGAGTTCACCCCGCGCAAACAGCGCGGCCGGGTGCTCACCGCGATGGACGGCTGGTGGCCGATCGGCGCGGCCCTCTGCGGTTTTGTCTCCGCCGGGCTGGTCGCGGCCTTCGCGGACTGGCGGCTGACCATGCTGGTCATGGTGCTCCCGGCGCTGCTGGTGTTCTGGATCCGCCGCAGCGTGCCGGAATCCCCGCTGTTCCTGATCCGCAAGGGCCGCCGCGACGAGGCCGCCAAGGTGATCGACGCCCTGGTCCAGGCCACCGGCGCCGAGGCCCGCGTCTACAGCCTGCCCGCACCGCAGGATGCACCACGCCTCTCGGCGGGGAGTGCGTGGACGCAGTTGCGCGCCCTCTGGCAGTTCAACTGGAAGATCACGACGGCGGCATGGGCCCTGTTCTTCAGCATCCTGCTCGTCTACTACCTGTCGCTGACGTGGATGCCGCGGATCCTGATCGGCGCCGGCTTCGAGGAGTACAAGGCCTTCCTGACCACGGCGTCGATGGCCGCCGTCGGACTCCTGGGCGTGGTGGTGGCCGCCCTGCTGGTGGAGCGGGTGGGCCGCAAGTGGATCCTGGCGATCACCGGCCCGCTGTCCGCGCTGACGCTGGTGATCGTGGCGATCGTGGTGGACATTCCCACCGCCGCCGTGTTCTGGCTCCTGGTGTTCGGCTTCGTGGTGCAGGTGGCCATCCCGGTGCTCTACACCTACGTCTCCGAGCTCTACCCCACGGAACTGCGCGGCTCCGGCTTCGGCTGGGCCTCGACGTTCTCCCGGCTCGGCGCCGGGTTCGGTCCGCTGATCTTCGCGGCCTTCCTGTGGCCGGAACTGGGGCTCGCGACGTCGTTCGCCCTGGCCGGCGGCCTCGTGCTGCTCTCCGTGCTGTGGATGGCGTTCTTCGCCCCCGAGACGAAGCAGCGCCGGCTCGAGTAACGCGCCCACAACCCGAGCGCTCACCCTCATCCCTAACCCAACTGACTCGCAGCAGGGGCCGTTCTGAGTCTTCAGAACGGCCCCTGCTGCGAGCTACTTGGGCTGCCAGCCGCGGTAGGCGAGAGCGGCGCGGACCTTGGCCACGGCGGCGCGCGCCTCGTTCTCCATGTGCCGTTTTGAGATCCTGACCAGGATCCAGCCACTGCCTGCGTAGTCCTCTTCCTTGGCAATATCACGTACGACCTGGGCCGCGTCGGAGTGCACGGCCCCCTCATACTCCACAGCAACCCGGTGTTCCGGATAGGCAAGATCAGGTTGACGCACGACGCCGGAGCGCAGGACCGTGCGCACGTTCAGTTCCGGTTCCGGTAGTCCTGAGCGGCAGAGGGCAAGCCGGAGTCTCGTCTCGGGGGCCGAATCCGCGCCGATCCGGGCTTGGTCCAAGGCGAGACGCGCCTTGCGGATGCCGGGCGTACCCTTGTGTCGGTCCAGCATTTCGGCCAGTTCCCCAGGACCGGCATAAGGCTCCGTCCGGCCTTCAAACTCAGGCCGAGGATGACGCAATAAGTGGTCAGCCACCACGGTCAGCTCGTCAATGCTCATCTTCCGGGCGCAGTCCAGCCACGTCCTGGTCCGAGTGGTGACCAGCAGCCCGTCGATCGTGGTGATTTCGTCGGCGAAGAATTGCCCGACATGGCCAATCACGCCCCTGCGCCGCGGTATTGCCATCGTGTCCGGACGGGAAATGTGGATGCCGAGGGCGTCGGCACCCGGGAGGAAGCCCGGAAAGTCCCAGATCAAGAAGGCGGTCGCGTGGGAGGCTGCAGAGAATTGCGTCACAAGGGTGAGGGGCCGCGCATGGTGCGCTAGTTCAACGGGGTGTTCTGCTGGCAACCGGATCCCGCGGCTCGGAACGTGGAGCGAGCGATGCTTAAGCCGGCGCCGGCTGACTCCGGCGTTGACGGCCTCCCTGACTGTAAACGGCGCCGAACCGAGCGGGGACGGGAGCGGCCGGGGTGTCTTCATCGACCCATCGTCGCAAAACCGAGGACTGCCTCGGAGAGTTATCCACAAGCCGCGGCCCGTCTACCCAACTGGCCAGCAGCAGGGGCCGTTTTGAGCGCCCAAAACGGCCCCTACTGCGAGCTAGTTGGGTCAAGCGGGGGAAACCCGGCAGCGCGGGAAACCAGCAGCGGGGAAATCAGGCGGGGGTGTGGGCCGCGGCGAGGGAAGCGAGCGTGGAGACCAAGAGCCGGCGTTCCACCACCTTGATGCGCTCGTGCAGGGATTCCTCGCTCTCGCCGTCCCCGACCGCCACGGCTTCCTGCGCGATGATGGGGCCCGTGTCCACCCCGGCGTCGGCCCAGTGCACCGTGCAGCCGGTGACCTTCACGCCGTAGGCCAGCGCGTCGCGGACACCGTGGGCGCCGGGGAAGGACGGCAGCAGCGCCGGGTGCGTGTTGAGGTATTTGCCGCCAAACGCGTCGATGAAGTCGGCGCTGACAATCCGCATGAAGCCCGAGGAGACCACCACATCCGGGGCGAAGCCGGCCACGGCTTCGGTCAGGGCCGCGTTCCAGGCCGCCCTGTCCGGGTAGGCCTTGAAGTCCACCACAAACGTGGGAATCCCGGCGGCGGCGGAGCGTTCCACCCCAAACGTCCCCGGCCGGTCGGCGCCGACGGCGGCGATCTCGACGTCGAGATCGCCGGACTTCACGGCATCGATTACTGCCTGGAGGTTGGAGCCGGTGCCGGAAACGAGGACAACTATGCGCATGGTCCTAGCTTATGGGGCCGCTCGCGTAGGCTGGAAAACATGAATCCCCCCACGGAATCCGGCAGCGGCCAGTCGGACCGGCAACCGGCCGGCCAGGCAGCACAAGATTCCGCACGGCTGACGCACACCCTGTTCCGGCTGTTCGTCATCGCGGTCCTGGGCTCGTTCTTCGTCTTCCAGCTCGACGTGGGTTATGTGTGGCTGACGGCGCTGCTCACGGTGGCGGGGATTGTGCTGGGCATCGTGGTCCTGGTCCGGGCGGTGAAATACAAGGAATCGCGGCTGGTTCTGTACGGCGCGATATCCGGGCTGGTGGTTTCGGCGGTGATGCTGCTGGTGGTCCTGGCCTCGACGCTGTTCTTCAACCAGATCCGCGATTACCAGCAGTGCGTCCGCTACGCACTGACGCAGCAGGCAACCTCGGAATGCCGGACGCAGCTGGAGAAGTCCCTGCCGGGCCAGCTGCCCACGCAGCTGCGCTAACAGCTGCACCGACGCCGCTGCCCTAGCGGCTGCTGACCGTTTCCAGGTCTGCCTCGCGCAGTTTCTGCTGGCGTTCCAGCCACGGTCCGGCCGCGTAGCCGATCACGACGCCGATTCCGACCTCCGCGGCCACGAACAGCGCCGTGCGCAGCGGGTCGGGCCCGATCTCCGTCAGCCGACCGATGCCGGCCGAACCGCGGGCCAGCCAGGCGAGCCCCGCCGCGAGCAGCCCGGCGACGGAGCCGATCACCGCGCCCAGCACCAGGGTGGAGGCGGCGGCGGTAAACCAGCGGGCCCGGATCTTGATGGACAGCCATTCATCGAAGTGGTTTTCGCCTTCGCGCAGGAACCACCAGCCGGCCAGCGCCCCGGCCAGCGCCGGCACCACCAGGGCCACGAAGCCGAAGTCGAGGGAACCGGCCGGCAGGGCGGCAAACACCGGAACGGACGGCAGCGGCCCGACGGCGGTCCCGAGCGGTCCGGCCAGCGACCCGACGCCCAGGGCGAACCCCGCGCCGGAGATCCAGGCCAGGGCAAAGACGACGAGGTTGGGCAGGAAGCCCAGCTGCACGATGGTGAGGACACCGCCGCCCATGGCACCGGCGTCGAGCCCCTCATAAACGGCGACCACAAGGTTCCAGTGGATGAAGAGGTCGACGGCCAGCAGCGCGGCGGACATCGCCAGGCTCGCCATCAGCGCCACCGAGCCTGCCTTGATGGCCGAACCCAGGTAGGACCCGGCCCAACGCGAGTGCTGGCTGGTACGGGACAGCCAGGCCACGGCGTCGACGCCGATCAGCCGGCTCCACGACCCGGCCTCGCGGCGCGCGCCCACCACCATGCCGAGCCCGAACGGGATGAGGGGAATGAACGCGGCGGCCCACAGGCTGATGCCGACGTCGGCCGTGCGGCAGACGAAGCCCGTTGCAATCCCGAATCCGGCATACGCCAGCCAGGAGCCGAGCAGGGCCTGCCAAAGCTGGTCCGTATATGAGGCGCGGGCCAGGCGCCGACCGGCGCGCCAGGCGAGCAGGAACGGGATCAGGGCCAGGCCCAGCGGGATGAGCGAGAGCGTCCCGGATTCCGGCTGAGCGGCGGACCCGGCACCGGCGGTGTCCAGCAGCAGGGGCACGCCGTGGATCAGCAGCCAGGCCTGGCCTGCCAGGCGCGCCAGGACATCGAATCCGTCATGCTGGAATCCGGCCGTGGCCCAGACCATGACAATCGGGGCCACCACCACGAGGGCGGAAATGACGGCGGCCTGGGCGGACTCGAGGGCACCCTGCAGCCACAGGGGCATGGGAAGGCCACGTTGTCCGGTCTGATCAGCGCGCAGTTTCATCGAGATCCATGGTGCCACGGGCCCGGCACCCGGCCGGTTTCCGACAGGCACATTGGCCGGATCCGCCGGATTTGCCGTCGGGGGCCCCCGGCGCTTTTTGCGCACCCCGGTCGTAAAATTGTAAATGTCCGCAATCAGTGGTTGGAGGCAGATAATGACTACCGCATCTCCTCATGCGCACGGCGTTCATTTTGGTCGGACAGATGTACAGAACGTCGGCATGGGTGCAGGTATCGTCCTGATCGTCGTGGGCATCCTGGGGTTCATCCCCGGCATCACTACGAATTACAGCGAACTGAGGTTCTTCGGGCCCGATTCCAAGGCCCTGTTCCTGGGCCTGTTCCAGGTGTCGATGTTGCTGAACATCGTTCAGCTCGCGATCGGCGCCACCGGCCTGACCATGTCCCGGACTGCCATGGGCGCCCGGAATTTCCTCATGGGCTCCGGTCTGCTGTACATCGTCCTTAGCATTTACGGTTTCATCGTCGGCGTGGATTCGGCGGCCAACTTCCTGTCGCTGAACACCATGGACAATTGGGCCTTCATGGTGATGGGCGTAGTAATGGCCGGCGCAGGCTGGCTGATGACAAGGCACCTGGAAGAAGACGTAAAGACCCGGTCATCAACCCCCGGGACATAGGGAGCCGCGAATGAGTAACGTTTCATAGTATTCAGAAAATTCGTACTACCTGCTGGTGCAGCGGTTTAGCGGAAACGCGGCGGCTGCACCAGCTTTCTGTGTGGCGTCTGGGGCCGCCCGACGGCGGAACCTCCCGGCACGGCGGAAGGCCGGGACTTGTGAGTCCCGGCCTTCCGTGACGCCCTGCCGCTGCCGTTGCCGCCGGTGATGATGCGGGTGCCGCGGCGGCTCGTTAGGTTGCGTGTTCCTGAACGCGGGGCGGAACAGTGTCCCACTCCGTTTCGGTGGCACGCATCCAGGGAAAGGGCAGCAGTTCCTTGATCCGGACCTTGCCCACCTCGCCCCCGGCATCGACCAGTACAGACGTCTCGGTTCCGTAAGAACGCAGCAACTCCCGGCAGACGCCGCACGGGTTGGTGACCTGGGGGTGTCCCTGCCCGTCCATGCTGACGGCTACCACGGAGTGGATTGCTGGCTCCTGGGCCATGCGGGCATTGGCGAGGGCGCTGGATTCGGCGCACACATTGATGCGTTTGGCGCCAATGTGCAGTCCGAGATAGATGGCCCCCGACTCACCGCGCATGGCGGCCGCCACCCGGTGGTTCTCGCTGTGGTGGGCGGTGAGCAACAGCGCGCGCGCTGCCTCGTAAAGCCCCACGTCGGAGGCATCGAGATCAAAGGAGATCACGTTTGCCTGCAAACCGTTTGTGTCCGGGCGACTGGCGTCCATGAGGGTTCCCACTTTCCGTTCCTTCTTACCGCTGTTCCTGCGTGCCTGTGTTCTGGCCTGGCTGTCTTCGTAACCGGCCGTGTTCGTAACCGGCCGTGGTCGTAGCCGGCTGTGTGCTCTACCGGCCGATGAAGATGCCGTTCTTCTTCCGGGCGAGCAGGTAGAAGACGATGCTGAGCGCCGACAGGACAGCCACGTATACGGGGAAGATCCAGGAGGCGTTCATGGACTGGAGCCAGACCAGGAGGTAGGAGGCCGTGCCACCGAAGAGGGCGACGCCCAGGCCGTAGCCGAGCGCGGTGCCGGCACCGCGGCAACCCTTCGGCATCAGGGAGCTGGTGACCACGTTGTACAGGGTCATGTTCAGGACCAGCACAACCGAGCCGCCGAGGAGGACGGCCGCGAAGCCGGCGATGCCGGGCTTGACGTACATCAGCATCAGGAACACGGACGGAATGGCCAGCGCACGGGTGATCAGGAACCACTTGGACATTGACTTGCCGTCAGCGACCTTGCTGATGATGAGGCTGCCGACAACCAGCACGACGCCGAGGATGGTGGTGAGCGCGAAGACGGCGGTTGCGTCCTCCTTGAAGCCGGTGCGGGCCGCCGTGGGAAGGCCGGTGTTCCAGGCGTAGTTGTAGGCTTGCGCCGCGCCGACGACGAAGGTGATGGCCAGGACGCTGAGCCAGTGCTTGCGCACTCCACCCCAGACGGTCTTGGCGGAGTTGTTCGCCAGCTCTTCCGGCTTCATGGTTTCCGGAAGCGTCCGGCGAAGGTAGACAACGACGAAGCCGAAGGCTGCGCCGACGATGAACGGCACACGCCATCCCCAGTCGGCCATGACGGCCCCACCGAGCATCAGGGACGAGAGGTAGCTGACCAGCGAGGCGAGCAGGATGCCTGCGTTGACGTAGAAGGAGATGATGCCGGCGACAAAGCCCTCGCGTCCCTCGGGGACGAGTTCGACGGCGTGGGCGGTGGACAGCGGAGCTTCGACACCGGTGGAGATGCCCTGAACGATGCGGCAGATCAGCAGGATGACGCCGGCCGCGGGGCCAATCTGGTCATAGGTCGGCGACACGGCAATGATCAGGGTGGTGATCGCCATCATCATGATGGACCAGAGCATTACCCGCCGTCGTCCGATCCTGTCGGCGAAGGTGCCGAGCAGGATGCCGCCCAGCGGACGGAACGCGAAGCCGACGGCAAAGACTGCCAGCGCGCTCAGCGTCGCGGCAACGGGGTCCTGCGACGGGAAGAACTTGGGTCCGATGAAGGCCGACAGCAGGCCGAAGACCATCCAGTCGTACCATTCCAGGGTGTTTCCAAGTCCAAGGCCGAGCAGTCCCCGGCGGACTTCCGGAGATAGCCGGGACTTGCGGCCGGTCTCCAGGTCAGTCTTGACGACAGTGTCAGTCATGATTCCTTTTTCCTTCCCCCGCACTTTCGGGGTGCGTGAGGGTACGGATTGCCGGCGGGCACCCCTGTTGGGGTCGCCGGCAATCGAAACTATCGTTTGGCTTGGTCCGCGGGGCGGGACCGGCTCACCACATGGGAGGCGAGTTAGCCCAGATAGCTACGCATGCCTCTTCGTAGCGCTTGAATGCAAACGGGCCATCCAGCTCGGCAACAAGGAACTGGTCCCTGGTGACCGGCCAACATCGTGCTCTGCGGATGGCTTGGCAGATGTCACGGCAGCTTTGCTTAAGGAAAGGAACGTGTTCGCGGGTCGGATGCACCTTCCGCCAGAAGGCTGTGCGCCCTAACCTGTTTGAAGCGTTCTTCCCAAAAGTGTTGCGGCTCACACAACTATATTGAAGATCTTCACAGAGTCAATGGTTTTCGGAGAAGTCCCGTCCGCCCGCAGCAGGCCGGGCCCGGGCCGGATTACAAAGCCCCACGTCAGGCGCAGATTCGGCCCGGAACCGCAAAAATATTCAGCAAAACCTTGATTCGCTAAAAGTTTTCACTATAGTTATGTGTGTTAGCTCACCAAGAGAGAGTCGGAGCATGACCAACGAAATCGTCACGGGACATTCCCCCGCCGGCACAAGCGTCCTTCTTGCCACCGTCGGCAACAAGGTCCGCAACATGCGCAAGGACAAAGGGATGACCCTCGCGAAGCTCTCGGAAGTCACTGGCCTCAGCCCGGCGATCGTCAGCCAGATCGAACGCGGCCTGGCCAATCCCTCTTTCACCACCTTGGCGCAGCTGGCACACGGCCTGGACATTCCGGTGGGGAAGTTCTTCCTCGGACAGGAGGAAACCAGGTCCCCCGTGGTCCGCAAGGCCGAGCGGCGGAACCTCAAGGGCGTCACCAAGAAGTCCGTAGGTGAAGCAGTCTATGAACTGCTCACCCCGGACCTCAACGGTGCGCTGGAGGCCCAATGGATCGTGAGTCCGCCAGGCCACGACACCAGCGCCACTCCTTTCCGGCACAGCGGCGAGGAATTCGGCATCGTGCTCTCCGGCCGGAAGGACATCTTCCTGGACGGCGAGAAGTACACCCTGGAAGAAGGCGATTCGATCACCTTCTCCTCGGATACGCCCCACTGGTACAAGAACAGCTACGAAGAGGTCTGCGTAGCAATCTGGGTTAACGCACCTCACGCGTGGTGATCCGCCGGCCCTAGCCGCCGTCACCTTTCTCCGGTCCGGACGCCTCTTCTATACCGCGGTGTCCGCCGGAACCCCTCCAACAGCCTGCACCACGGCCCCGCAACGGGCCGCGATGCGTCATACCCTCTGCCGGGTCGATTTCGCGGTCAGCGTTGCCGCGTTACTGCCGGGCACCGTCTTCTACGTCACCGTCTTCTACGTCACCGGCACCGTTCCAACGGCACCCGTTCCCACGGCACGCCTCTAACGGCACTTCGGCCGAAACAGTAAGGATCCCCCATGAACCCGTCCACAGCCATGTCGTCGCTGGAACTCAGCACCACCACGGCGGACCTCACCGCCCCTGTCATCTCCCGCTCCGACGTCCTCGTCGTCGGCGGTGGCCCCGCAGGCGTGGCCGCAGCCGTCACCGCGGCCCGCTCGGGCGCCTCTGTCACGCTGCTGGAACGCTATTCCTCCCTGGGTGGCCTCGCCTCCGGCGGCATGGTCCTGGTGCTCGATGACATGATCAACGGCCAGGAAATCACGGTCACCGGCATCGTCTCCGAGTACGTCCAGCGGCTGCAGAAGCTGGGCCTGGCGATCGTCCCGCCGGCCGATGACCGCAAGACCTCCGAGGAACTGTGGAACAAGTGGGGCCGCTACGGCACCTTCGACTTCCACTCCCACACCACCCCCAAGCCGGTCTGCTACGCCGCAGCCTTCGACCCGGACGGCTGGAAGCGTGTCTCCAACGACCTCGTCCGCGAGGCCGGCGTCAACCTGCGCCTGCACTCCTGGTTCTCCCGCCCCATCGTGGACAACGGCGTCATGAAGGGCGTGATCTGCGAGACCAAGTCCGGCCCGCAGGCCTTCATGGCCGACGTCGTCATCGACACCACCGGCGACATCGACGTCGCCTCCCGGGCCGGCGCCAGCTACGTCAAGGACAGCTACCTCACCACGCTCGTCTTCCGCCTGGGCAACGTCGACACCAACGCCGCGGAGGCCTTCGAACAGGCCAACCCGAAGGAAGCCCGCGCCATCAACCGCAAGATCAAGCGCCTCCTCGGCGGCGCCTGGGAACTGTGGTGGCTCAAGACGCCCATCGACGGCGTCGTCTGGTGCAACGCACCGCACATGACCGGCTTCGACGGCGTCGACCCGGCGGACATGACGGCCGCCGAGTTCGCCGCGCGGGACCGCATCACCGAGGCCGTGGACTACGTCCGCGCCAACCTGCCCGGCTTCGAGAACTGCTACATGCTCGACGTCGCGTCCCAGATGGGCGTGCGCCAGACCCGCCTGCTCGAAGGCGAGTACGTCATGACCAAGGAAGATGTCACCTCCCGCCGCCACTTCGCCGACACCGTGGCCCGCGGCCGCGACTACTATTACCCGTTCCGCTCGCTGCTGCCCAAGGAAGTGGACCAGCTGCTCGTCGCCGGCCGGCACTACTCCGCCACCCCCGAGGCCCAGAAGATGTCCCGCGAGATCCCGCCCTGCATGGCCATGGGCCAGGCAGTCGGCGTCGCCGCCGCCCTGGCGATCCAGAACGGCACCCTCGTCCGCGACGTCTCCGCCCTGGACATCCAGCAGGGCATGCGCCGGCACGGCGCCGACCCGGGCGACGTCCCGTCGTCGAACGCCACCCTTGACGTGGACGCGGTGGTGGGGGCATGAGCACCGTCATCGACGACCTGCTTTCAAGCACAACTGCAGAAGGCACAACAGCAGAAGGAACAGCACCCGCCACTGAGGCGGCGGTCACCCCGCTCCCGCTCGAGGGAATCAAGATCGTGGACTTCACCCAGGTGTTCATGGGCCCGTCCTGCACCCAGCTGCTGGGCGACTACGGCGCGGACATCATCAAGGTGGAACGACCCGGCGCCGGAGACATCTCCCGCAACTCGTTCCCGGACAAGGACGGCCAGGACAACCCGATCTTCCTGTCCATCAACCGGAACAAGCGCAGCATCTCCGTGGACACCCGCACCGATGAGGGCAAAGCCGTCCTCCACCGGCTGCTCGCCGACGCCGACGTCGTGGTCAGCAACTTCCGCTCCGGCGTCATGGAGCGGATGGGCTTCGGCTACGAGGACCTCAAGGAGCAGAACCCGGGCATCATCTGGGCCTCCGGCACCGGCTTCGGGCCCGAGGGCCCCTACTCGCACAAGGGCGGCCAGGACGCGATCGCCCAGGCCTACTCCGGCGTCATGTGGCGGCGCGAGTCCGATGACATGAAACCGGCCATCTACCCCACCACACTGTGCGACTACATCACGGGCATGCACCTCATGCAGGGCATCCTGCTGGCACTGCGCACCCGCGAGTCCGCCGGCGTCGGGCAGAAGGTGGAGGTGACCATGTACGACTCCATGCTGCACCTGCAGATGCAGGAGGCCTGCATGCAGCTCAACCGCGGCTACGAGGTCAACTGGGGCGCCATGCCGCTCAGCGGCGTCTTTGAAACCACCGACGGCGCCGTCTGCATGGTGGGCGGCTTCACCCCGGACCCGCTGCTGCGCATTTCCGAGGCCCTGGGCCTGGACGAGGACCTCACGCTGCGGCCCGAGTTCGCCAACCTCGAACAGCAGTTCAAGCACAAGCCGGCACTGCAGGCGATCTTCCGCGAGCGCATGGCCACCAACACCACCGAATACTGGACCACCCGGCTCGAAGACCAGGGGCTGCTCAACGCCCCGGTCCACACCCTGGAACAGACCCTGGCCGATGCTCAGACCCACGCCAACAACATGATCGTCGAGGCCGAACACCCCGGCGTCGGCACCGTGAAGATGCTCAACGCACCCATCCGGCTCTCCGCCACCCCGCCCACCATCCGCCGGGTGGCCCCGCGCCTCGGCGAACACAACGTCGAGGTGCTGCTGGAGAACGGGTTCGACGCCGAGACCATCGAGCGCCTGCAGCAGCTGGGAGTCCTTCGGTGACCGCCGTTTCAGAAGCCGGGCATACCGCCTCGGTTCCCGCCGCCGTTGACCAGGTCACCCTGACCATCGAGAACCACGTCGCCACCGTGGTCATCGACCGCCAGCACGTGCTCAACGCCGTCGACGGCGGCGCGCAGGCCCGGCTCAACGAGATCTGGGACCAGCTCGAAGCCGATCCGGACGTCCGCGCCGTGGTCATCACCGGCGCCGGGACCCGGGCCTTCTGCGTCGGCGCGGACATGTCCGCCTCCGCCGTGGACAAGACCGGGCTCGAATACTGGGCCGGCCTGGACCCGAACGGGTTCGGCGGGCTCAGCCTGCGCACCACGCTGGACATCCCGGTGATCGCCCGGGTCAACGGTTATGCGCTCGGCGGCGGCATGGAGATCGTGCTCGGAGCGGACATCGTAATCGCCGCGGACACGGCCCGCTTCGGGCTGACGGAACCGCGCGTCGGGCGCCTGGCGCTCGACGGCGGCATCCACCAGCTGGTGCGCCGGATCCCGTACACCCAGGCAATGGGCATGCTCCTGACCGGGCGGAAGGCCGAGGCCACCGAGATGCAGTCCATGGGCCTGGTCAATGAGGTGGTCCCCGCGGACCAGCTCGACGCCGCGGTACAGCGCTGGCTGGACCAGATCCTCGCCTGCGCCCCCACCTCGGTCCGGGCGGTCAAGCAGATGGTCACGCAGACCGCGCACCTGACCGCCGCCGAGGCCCGCGGCCTCCGGCTGCCCGCCCTCATGGCGGCGCTGGACAGCGAAGACTCCGCCGAGGGCGTCCGCGCCTTCCAGGAGAAGCGCGCCCCGCACTGGCCGGGACGCTAGCCGTTCCACGGCCCGATATTTAGCCGCTCGAAGAACAACAAGAGCTTAGAAGGAGAAACCAATGCGGGAGTCACTGACACCCGGCGTGTGGGGCGTCGTCGCCACACCGTTCCAGGGCAGCACCCTGGATGTCGACACGGACAGCCTGGCCGGGCTCGTGAGCTACTACGAGTCGATCGGCGCCACGGGACTCACGGTCCTGGGCGTGTTCGGCGAGGCCGCGGCCCTGACGGCGGCCGAGCGCAGCCTGGTCCTGGAAGTGGTCATGGAGGAAACGCGCCTGCCCCTCGTGGTGGGAGTGACTTCCCTCTTCACCGGCACGGCCGTCGATGAAATCCGTTCCATCCAGGCCGCCACCGGGGACCGGCTGTCGGCCGTCATGGTCCAGGCCAACTCCGCCACCCCCGGGGTGGTCATCGCGCACCTGAACGCCATCCACCACTCCACCGGCGCCAACGTGGTGCTGCAGGACTACCCGCTGGCCAGCGGCGTCCACATCAGCACCGAGGCGCTCATTTCGGTGGTGCAGGCCTGCGGCTTCGTCACCGGGGTCAAGGCCGAGGCCCCGCCCACCTCCGTGGCGATCGGGCACCTGACCGCAGCCCTCGACGTCTCGGTCTTCGGCGGTCTCGGCGGCCAGGGGCTGCTGGACGAGCTCATGGCCGGCGCCGCGGGGGCGATGACCGGTTTCTCCTACCCGGAAGCGCTCATCGCCTGCGTGCAGGCCTGGCAGAGAGACGGCTACGAGGCCGCCCGCGATGCCCTGCTGCCCTACCTGCCGCTGATCAACTTCGAGCAGCAGGCGAAAATCGCGCTGGCGATCCGCAAGGAATGCCTGCACCAGCGCGGACTCATCGCCGACGCCGGCGTCCGGGCACCGGCCGCGCCGTTCCCGGAGGTTCTCCGGACCGGGCTGCGCACGCACCTGGCCGAGGCGGCCGAGGCCCTCGGCCAGAACCCGGCCGCCGTGCTGACCACGGCGGGGAGGAACTGATGGATTTCGGAATCAGCGGAAAGACCGCCTTTGTGGCCGCCTCGACCGGCGGCCTGGGCCTCGCCATCGCCCGGGCCCTCGCCGCCGAAGGCGTCCGGGTGGCCATCACCGGCCGGCGCGAAGTCCGCGCCAAGGAGATCGTGGCCGAACTGACGGACGCCTTCGGACCGGGCGCCGTCGCCATCGAAGCGGACCTCAGCACCGCGGAGGGCGTGGCCGCCGCCGTCGAACAGACAGTCGCGGAACTCGGGCCCATCGACATCCTGGTCCTCAACGGTCCCGGGCCGAAGCCCGGCGCGGCCGCCACGCTCGGCGCGGACGACATCGCCGCGGCGTTCGAACAACTCGTCAAACCGCACCACGCCCTGGTTTCGCACATCCTGCCGGGCATGCGGGAACGGCGCTGGGGCCGGGTCCTGGCCGTCGGGTCGAGCGGCGTCGTGGCACCACTGCCGAACCTGGCTGTGTCCAACACCGGCCGCGCGGCGCTGGCCGGCTACCTCAAGACCCTCGCCGCCGAGGTGGCGCTGGACGCCGTCACGGTCAACATGCTCCTTCCCGGACGCATCGCCACGGACCGGGTCGCGGAACTGGACCAGGCCGCCGCCAAACGGCGCGGCACCACGCCCGAGGAAATCCAGCTCGAATCCCGCAAGACCATCCCTGCCCGCCGCTACGGCGAACCGGAGGAATTCGGCGCCGCCGCGGCGTTCCTCTGCAGCGCCCCGGCCTCCTACATCACCGGCGTGGCACTGCGCTGCGACGGCGGCCTGATCCGCGGGCTCTAGCCACAGGCGCTGAACACTCAGCACACACCCAGCTCCGACTCTCACGAAGGAACACCATGACTTCCACCGACACAGACACCTCAACCGCAACAGCCCGGGACCTCCTCACCGCCCGGCACCTGATCAACGGCGAATGGCTCGGCGGGGCGGACACCGAGCGGATGAACCCGGCCCGCCCGGGCGAGCTCGCCGCCCTCTCCCCCAGCGGCACCGCAGCCGACGTCGACGCCGCCATCACCGCCGCCGCCGCCGCGCAGCCGGCCTGGGCAGCCCTGCCCGCCCCGTCCCGCGGCGCCATCCTGATGGCCGCCGGCAACCTGCTCCTGGAGCGCCAGACCGCCATCGCCGAGGACCTCGTCCGTGAAGAGGGCAAGACCCTCGCCGAGGCCAAGGGCGAGGTCAAGCGCGCCTCCGACGTGCTGCGTTTCTTCGGTTCCCTCGGCTGGGCCGCCACCGGCGAGGTGCTGCCCAGCGGCCTGCCGGACACCACCATCACCACCCGCCGCGAGGCTCTCGGCGTCGTCGGGCTCATCACGCCGTGGAACTTCCCCATCGCCATCCCGGCCTGGAAGTCCGCCCCTGCATTGATCAGCGGCAACGCCGTGGTCATCAAGCCGGCCGAGCTCACCCCGCTCTCCGCCACGCACCTGGCCCGCGCCCTGCAGGACGCCGGGCTGCCCGCCGGCGTGTTCAACGTGGTCCACGGCAAGGGCCGCGTGGTGGGCGACGCCCTGGCCCGCGATCCCCGCATCGCCGGGTTGTCCTTCACCGGCTCCACCAACGTCGGGCTGGGGCTGCAGGAGATCCTCAACGCCCGCCGCGCCCGGGTCCAGCTGGAAATGGGCGGCAAGAACGGCGTGCTGGTCCTGGACGACGCCGATCCCCGCAAGGCCGCCCAGGTGGTGGCGGCCGGCGCGTTCGGCCTCACCGGCCAGGCCTGCACCGCCACGTCCCGCGTCTACGTCACGTCCGGCATCCGCGAGAAATTCCTGGCGGCCCTCACCGAGGAAGCCGCGCAGTACACCGCCGGCGACGGCCTCGAGGCCGGAAAGATGGGCGCCGTGGTAAGCAGCCAGCAGTTCGAACAGAACCAGGCCGCGGTGCGCACCGCCGTCGAACGCGGCGCCACGCTGCTGCACGGCGAGTACGACGGCGGCACGGACGCCGGGTTCCTCTTCCCGGCCGCCATCCTCACGGACCTGCCCTTCGACGACGCCGCCGTGACCGAAGAGATCTTCGGACCCGTCGTGGCCGTCCTCGAGGTCCCGGACTACGAGGCCGGGCTCGCCGCGATCAACGACTCCCGCTACGGCCTGACCGCCGGGATCTGCACCGACTCCCTGGCGTTCTCCACGGACTTCGCCGCCCGCGCCCAGGCCGGCGTCATCAAGGTCAACCGTCCGACGGCGGGCCTGGACCTGAACGTGCCGTTCGGCGGCGTCAAGGACTCCTCCACCAACACGTTCCGCGAACAGGGGAAGTCCGCACTGGACTTCTTCACGTGGGGCAAGACCGTCTACACGGGTGTGTAGCCAGCCATGACGTACGTGATCGCCCAGCCCTGTGTGGATGTCAAGGACAAGGCCTGCATCGACGAATGCCCGGTGGACTGCATCTATGAGGGTGAACGCTCGCTCTACATCCACCCGTCCGAATGCGTGGACTGCGGCGCCTGCGATCCCGTCTGCCCGGTCGAGGCGATCTACTACTCGGACGATGTCCCGGACGAGTGGGCCGACTACGTGCGCGCCAACGTGGAGTTCTTCGAGGAACTGGGGTCGCCGCAGGGCGCCTCAGCCCTCGGAAACCTGCACCGCGACCACCCGGTGGCGGCGCGTGCGCCTCTAGGCGCACGCGCCGTCGGCTGAGCCCGTGACTGAACTGGCTGATGACCGGGGACAACCGTTCCCTACCCCTCCCTTTTCTCCCGTTGGAACGCCCTCACTGCTTCGCTCACTGTTGGGTAGAAATGTTCGGGAGAGAAGCGGGCGCCCATGCCGTACTGCAACAATCTGTCTTTGACCGGGTCTTTGAGCTCGGCGAACACCAGGTCCACGCCGTGCCGGTCCAGCCATTCGTCAAGCCGCACCAACTCGTCCAGTGCAGTCGTGTCGATTCCCGTCACTGGTTCTGCCGCCAGCACCACGCGTTCTATGCCGTCCCCCGCCTGGTCCAGTTCGTTGCGCACGAAGGACCCCAACAAGGCGCCGTTGCCGAAGAACAGCGGTGCGTCGAAGCGCAGGATCAACAGGCCGGGGATGCGTTCCCCTTCCGGATGACGGCTCACGTCGTGGTACCCCGGAACCCCGGGCACGTCCACCAGTTCAGCACGGTAGGGGTCCCAGGCCTGCCGTAGGAAGTCCAGAATTGCCAAGCCGATGGCAACGGCGATGCCCGGGAGGACGCCCAGTATGGTCACCCCCAGGAAGGCCGCGAGCATCACCAACGATTCACTGCGGCTCATGCCGATGAGCCGTCGCACACCGGCCGGGTCGGCTATTGCGGCGGCTGCGGCGATGACAATGGCTGCAAGGGTTGTGGCCGGCAGGAACTCGGTGACGCCAGGCGCCACAAGCATGAAGCCGAGCACCAGGACGGCGCCTACGGCCCCCGTGAGCTGGGATTTCGCCCCGGACTCGACTGCCACCGGCGTGCGGGACGTGCTGGCCGACACCGGGAAGCCACCGAGCAGCCCGGTGGCAGCGTTCGCCGCGCCCAAGGCTGCCATTTCGTGGTTGCCGGATACCCTGCCGTCCTCTGCGGCCGCCAGGGATTGTGCCAGGGTACCGGTATCAACGAAGACGATGAGGGCGATCGCGGCGGCGGCGGGCAACAGTGTCAGAACGTCGGCCCAGCCAATTCCGCCCAGGGCCGGTGCAGGGAGCCCCTGCGGGAGGGCACCAGTGACCTTCAAACGCTCTTGGAGTCCCAGCACGGCCACGGCGATGCAGGACACAACCACCGCAATGAGCACGCCCGGAACCTTCCATTTCAGCCGGCGGGGAACCCAGATGAGCGCCAGCGAGACCAAGCCGAGCAGTAGTGCCGTCAAATTGGTCTCGCCGGCAAGCACCTTCGGCACGGCGGCGATGAGTCTTTCCCAGGGTGTACCGCCTTCCACGGAGATCCCCAGGAGGGTGGGAAGCTGGGACACGGCCACCAGCAAGGCGATGCCGTTGAGATAGCCGAGCCGGATGGGCTTCGACAGCAGTCCAGTGACGATTCCCAACCTCAGCACTGAGCCGAGCAGCAAGATGCCGCCAATCAGTATGGCGAGGAGACCGGCCAGGGCCACGGATTTCTGCTCATTATCCGCGGCCAAGGGAATCAAGGCTGCCACGATCATCGGAGCGAGCGCGGAATCCGGGCCCAGCACCAGCACACGCGATGGCCCGACTGCCGCGTAGACAAGCAGGGGCACTACCGTCGCGTACAGGCCGGTCACCGGTGGAAGGCCGGCGGCCTGGGCGTACGCCATGCCAGCTGGGACCAAGATCGCGAAGAGCGCGGCGCCCGCCACCAAGTCGTGGCGCAGCCACTCGATCCTGTAGCCACGCAGGGCCGGCGGGACCGCCCAGAATGCAGTCCTTCCGGATCGGCGCATCTTCTGATCATGTCCCATCACGCCCCTGCCCGCCATCCATCATCGGGCGACCCCAGCCTTGCGCAGATAACTGTGAGGTGCAGGTTTGGCTCTGGTGAAAACTGACCCGGATGGGCCGCCAATCAGCTCGATCGCATGGCCGCGATTCACAGGCTAATCGGGCCGATCCGGGTGTCAGTCTTTTTTCAGTTTCTCGGCGAGCATCACGAGGATTCCGCTGGGACCTCGGAGGTAGGTGAGTTTGTAGACGTCACCGTAGGTCGCCACACCGCGTAGCGGATGGCATCCGTGCTTCGCAGCTACCTCAAGGGCCTTGTCGATGTCGTCAACCGAGAAGGCCACGCGGTGCATGCCGATGTCGTTGGGACGGGTTGGGTTCGACTCGATCCCTTTAGGATGGATGTACTCGAAGAGCTCAAGTCGACCATGACCGTCCGGGGTCTGGAGCATCGCAATCTTGGCGTGGTTGCCATCAAGTCCGACGGCAGTGTCGGTCCACTCGCCGCTGACGGTATCACGGCCGACGACGGTGAGACCGAGGTCGGCGAAAAAGGCGATTGTTGCTTCGAGGTCACGAACCGCAATACCGACGTTTTCAAGTTTGATGGCCATGCGTTGAAGCTACCAAGACGGACCGACTAGCTCCAGTGCCGGGCCGGATTATGGTCAGAGTGTCTTCGTAGTGAAGAGAGAATCGCCGTGGATTTCGTCAGGTTCTACTTGCCCGGTTTCGACAAATCCGAGTTTGGCCAGCACACGGCGTGACGCTGTGTTCCAGTCACGGACTGTAGCCCACAGGCGTCGGTAGCCCGACGCCTGCGCCCGCTGGAGGACGGTCGACGAGGCCTCGGTCGCAAACCCGTGGCGCCAGACTTCGCGGAGGAACTCGAACGCGAGTTCTGGCTCTCCAGCCCGTCCGTGCTCGTTGGGAATCAGCCCGCAGTAGCCGATGACCTGCCCCGAACTCTTTTGCTCTGCGGCCAGCAACCCAGGGAAGGGGTGTCGGCTATCACGACGGATCCGGTCCTCGATATCTTCCAGCGTGGGGTGACCATCGGGACTGATGCGACGATGAGGAGGGACGCGAGGATCGCGCTCGGTCCACAGCTCGCGCAGGACGGCGGCGTCAGACACCCGCCATGGCCGCAGCAGCAGCCGATCCGTTTCGAAGACGACCTCGATCCGAGGTACTCGCGCATGGTCCACAGCGATAATTATGGATGATCGAAGGCTTTGAGCCCGCTGCGCCGGTTGCCCGCGATCTCGGAATGTCGGTCGAATCCATACCCGTGACTTATGGCTCTGGTCGACTGATGTCTGCCTGAGGACCATCACAAGCATTAGGACTGTGCCTGGCTGGGGGCGTTTTCCTGCCCTGACTGCACTCCCGACCTGCAAGAAGGACCCTCATGCCGATGGTCTGGATCCGCGAAAAATCCCGCCGGTTCACGGCCGCAATCCTCGCCGTCGTGCTTACGGCCGCCCTCGGCGGCTGCGTCCCCGGGCCGAAACCGCCGGCGCCGGCGTCGCCCGATTCCGGCTACCGGTCCGTGCTCGAACAGTTCGGCAGGAGATTGCTCGACGAGGGCGCCCCGGCCGTCCTCATCCAGGTCCGCGTGGGCGGGGACGAGTGGTCCGCGGCCTACGGGGTCCGAAACCTGAACAGCCCGTCCCGGGCCGAGATAACGGACCCGGTGCACATCGGCGGGGTCACCAAGTCCATGGTGGCCGTCTGCGTGCTCAAACTGGCCGAGGAGGGCCGGCTGGAACTGGACGCGCCGGTCAGCACCTACCTGCCGGAGTTCAACAAGGTGATGCACCCGCCGGGACCGGTCACGGTCCGCCAGCTGCTGCAGCACCGCTCCGGCATGCCGTCGGTGGACGGGCCGTTGTTCGATCCGGCCACAGTGCGCGAAGCCCTGACCACCAAGGTGAGCCTGGCGGATCTGCTGGCCATGGCGGGGCGGATCTCCTGGCAGGCGAAGCTGGCCCAGGGATTTGAATACTCCAACTCGAATTACATTGCCCTGGCGCTGATCGTCGAGCGCCTCAGCGGCCGGCGGATCGGCGAGGTGATCAGCACCGACATCATCGAGCCGCTGGGTTTGAGTGAAACCTTGATGACGGCGGCCGGGCCGGCGCCGTCGTCCATGATCCACGGCTACATCGCGCTGGACCGCAAACAACTGGACGTCACCTATCCGGCCGCCCAGATCGACAACGCCGCGGGCGGCATGGTGTCCTCCGTGGCGGACGTGAATACGTTCTACCGCGCGCTGCTGCAGAACAAGCTGCTCAAGCCGGCGACGATCACGCAAATGGAGAGCCCGCTCTACGCCAGGTACGGACTCGGCGTGGTCCGCTGGAACGATCTGTGCACCAACGACTTCTACTACGGCCATCCCGGCGACGTGCCCGGCTACGGCACCATCACCATGACCAGCGCGGACGGAACCCGGCAGCTCACCATGGCCGTGGCCTACCCGCCGGAACCGCTCCCACGCGGGGACACCCACATTCTGCACCAAATGGAGTCCATCGCGGAGGACACCCTCAACGCCACGTGCATGACCGGGCCGACCGGGCCGCTCAACAATGCCGCAGGCAGTCCGGGCACTGCGACAATGGGCAGATGACAGCAATCATCCTCGTCTGGGACCCCGACGAATGGAACGATTGGACCTACCCGGCCGTGCTGGAAGAGGTCGCCGAAACCGGCCGGCACCTGGCCAGCTGGGACGTCGGGACCTCTCTCGACAGCGGAGCCGGCAACGCGGCCGGAACGGACGCGTGGCTGGTGCTCCAGGGCCGCCACGGACGCGGCCTGATCGGCCACGGCATCATCGTCGCGGAACGGCCGGCTCCCCGCGTCCAGGCACCGGACTCCGCGAGCGCCGCTCGGACCGGCGTACCGGCCGGCGCGCAGGCCGACGCACAGCCCGGCGCACAGGCCCCGTCCCCGCTCTACGTCCAGGTGGACTTCGACGCCCTCCTGCCCGCCGGCGACCAGATCCCGACCGGGGTCCTCGCCGAGGCCGTGCCCGGCATCGACTGGGAAGCCCTTCATGGTCCCGCGCTGGCCGTCGACCCGCCGTCGAGCCCCTGCTCCGCGGCCTCTGGGGTGAGTTTGGCCCGGTGCCGGCTGACCCCACGCAGCCCGTGCCCGGCACCGTCCCGGCGGCGGCGGTCACCCGGGTCGAAGTAAACAAGTACGAACACAGTCCGGACGCCCGACGGGTCTGCGTCGCCCACCACGGGACCAGCTGCGCCGCGTGCGGATTCTCGTTTGAAATCGCCTACGGCGAGATCGGCAAAGACTTCATCCCGGTCCACCACCTGGTCCCGGTGTCACAGCTGGGCAGCGGGTATGAACTGGACCCCATCACAGACCTCGTCCCGCTCTGCGCCAACTGCCACGCCATGGCGCACCACGGGGTACGGACCCCGCGCAGCGTCGCGGAGCTGCGCCGGATCATGGCCGCCGCCGGGTTCCTGACCGGACAGTCCGTGACCCCGGAGCAGCTCCAGGCCCAGCAGGACGCCCGGCGGATCCTGGAACAGCACTAACAGCCCTAACAGCAGGGGCAGCAGCAGCCGGCTCAGGCGGACCACACCTCGCGGAACTTGCCGCTCCGGTCCGGCCGGGGCGGCTCATCGCTAAAGCGGACGTCGACGCCGGCGGCGCCCTGGGCCGCGAAGAACGCACCCAGGCGCTCCCCCACCGCCGTCCGCACGGCCGTCGTCGCGGCATCCGGCCAGAGCTCGAGCCGCACGGTGAGCGAGCGCGGCCCGGTGCGGATCGCCTGGAACCGGCGGACGCCGGCGGCCTCCTCGATCACCGTGCCCAGCGCCAACGGCAGCACGGTGACCACTTTCCCGTCCGACCCTGCACCGTCCACCACTGCCCCGTCCGGCACTGCACCGTCCAACCTTGTGCCGTCCAACGTTGCCTTGTCGGCGGCAGCGAAGCTCAGCACGTCGCCGCTGCGGCCCTCGACCCGCAGCGTGGGAAACGGGCTGCCGCAGGCGCACGGGCCGGCAGCCAGCTGCACCCGGTCGCCAAGGTTGTACCGGATTAGTGGCTGGACCCGGTTGGCCAGGTTGGTGACCAGCACCGTGTGGGAGAGTTCGCCCGGCGGGACGGGCCGGAAGGCGTCGTCCACTGGTTCCACGATGTTCCAGTCCGCGTTGACGTGCAGCAGCCCCTGCCGGCAGCGGCTGGTCAGGGCGAGCGCCTCCGAGGCAAGGTATCGCTCAGTGACCCGGCAGCCGAGGGCCGCCTCGATCTCGGCCGCTGCGTGGGCTGCCAGGCTCTCTCCGGACGCGACCGCCAGGAGCGGATGAATCCGTAGCCGTCCCGCCTTCTGTTCGGCGGCCAATTGCACCATGGCGCTCGGATACCCGTAAAGCACTGTCGGCTGGAAGTCGTTGAGGTCCGCCACGAGGTCCCGGAGCGGCCCGAGCACGGAGAATACGCGCACCCGGCGGGCGATGCGGGGGCTGCGCCGCCGCGCGGATTCGGTCAGCACGACGCCGGCAAAGTGGTCCCCGTCCGCAATCAGCGCCGCGGCCCGCAGTCCCCGGTGCAGGAAAGCCCGCGCCTCCTTGGCCGCCATCAGGGTCCGCCGTTCGCGGATCGGGCCCAGGAGACTGGCCACCAGCTGCGAGGTCCGGTCATGGACCAGGACCGCGGGTTCACCGGTGGACCCCGACGTCGTCACCACGAGGTACTGTCCGCGGTAGAGGCCGCCGATCCGCGACTGGTCATCGAGCAGGTCGTGCTTCAGCCCGGCGAGCGTGATGTGGGGATCCGTCACCCAGTCATCGAAGTTCTCCACGAGCTCGCGCTTGCCCACCGGGGGCAGCTCCCCTAAATACCTGCCCAGATCCTTAGCCCGGTCCATGGCTGAGTCCGGGACCACGTCCGGGACGTCCCGGTACAGCCTGCGGAAGAAGGGCGAAGAGGACCGTGCGCACTCAACCAGCGCAGCGAGCCGGTCGCGCTGCCGGCGGTCGATCTCATCCTGGCTTGCCCGACCGGCCCGCCAGATGTCCCACGCGATCCCGGCCGTCCGTGTCATCCCGAGAGGAGAGCCGCGCATCACCCATCACCCCTTCACGGGTCCGGTACCCCTGGCGTCTGCCCTTCCCGTTCGTCCCTGAAGGCACGCTCATCCGCCCTTCAAAGCCCGCACCCTCTTCCACGCTGGCACGGCGGCGAAGGCTCCCAACAGGGGCTTTAGGCACCGGCGGGACCTGGGCGTATGCCCGGACATCGTCGAATTGCTGGACTCCCGGCCGGAAGCACCACAGACTGTGTACAACAGCTGGCTGGGCGGCGTGGGAATTCCTGCCTCCAGGCCGGCCGGGGACTACCAGCAGCATCGTTTGGGGCTTTGCTTAATTTCTTTTCCACCGCCGTGAAAGGACCTGGTTATGCCGGACTTGTCATTTTTGTATCCGCTCATTTCGATCATCCTGGGGGCGGTCGCCGTCGTCGGCGTCATCTGGGTGGCAACAAAACTGATGTGGAAGGTGGCGGAACCGAACGAGGCCCTCATTATCTCCGGCCTGACGCGCGGCACGCTGGAAACCCGTGAAGGGATGGACTTCAAGATCGTCACCGGCAAGGGGGCCCTCGTGCTGCCGGGCCTGCAGACGGTGCGGCCGCTGTCCCTGACGCTGAACGAAACCGAACTCAAGGTCTCCTGTGTGACCTCCCAGGGCATCCAGGTGATTGTCGACGGCGTGGTCATCTACAAGATCGGCGATGCCCCGCCGTTCATTGCCAACGCCGCGCGCCGGTTCCTGGGCCAGCAGCCCAAGATGGAAAGCCAGGTGTACAACGTCTTCGAAGGCCACCTGCGCTCGATCATCGGCAGCATGACGGTCGAGGAGATCATCCGCGAGCGCGACAAGCTGGCCTCCCAGGTCCGCAGCGCCAGCGGCGTCGAAATGGAGAAGCTGGGCCTCGTCGTCGACTCGCTGCAGATCAAGGACCTCCAGGACCCCACGGGCTACATCCAGAACATCGCCAAGCCGCACATTGCCATGGTCAAGATGGAGGCCCGCATCGCGGAGGCCACCCGGAACCGCGAGGCGGCGGAAAAGGAAGCGGAGGCCGAGGCCTTGATTGCCGATGCCCGGAGCTTGTCCGCCATCCGGCAGTCCGAGGCGCAGGCCAATGCCGAGCGCGCCAAGGCGAACGCGGCCCAGGCTGGGCCGCTGGCCGACGCCACGGCGCGCCAGCAGGTGGTGGTCCAGGAAACCGAGGTGGCCAAGCTCGAGGCCGACCGGGAGGAACAAAAACTGCAGACCACCGTCCGCAAGCCCGCCGATGCGAGGGCCTACGCCAAGCGCACCGACGCGGAAGGCCAGAAATCCGCGGACATCAGCGCTGCCGAGGCGCTGGCCCGGCGCACCGAGCTGGAGGCCCAGGCCAACGCCCGGCGGACCGAGGTGCAGGCCCAGGCGAACGCGACGGCGGCAGCAGCCGCGGCCGGGGCCACCAAGGTCACCGGCGAGGCCGAGGCCGCCGCCACGAAGGCCCGCGGCGATGCCGCCGCCTCCGCCATCAAAGCCAAGGCACTGGCAGAGGCAGAGGGCATCAAGGCCCGCGCCGAAGCACTGGGCACCAACCAGGACGCCGTCATCTCCCAGCAGCTCGCCGAGAACATGCCGGCGATCGTGGCGGCGGCGGCCGAGCCGTTCGCGCACGTCGGCCAGATGACCGTTCTCAACGGCGGCGAAGGGGTCAACCGGATGATCGGCGGGATTTTGGCACAGGTGGGCGACTACCTCCCGGCGCTCTCCACGGCCCTCAAAAACACCCGGGATGGCGGCAAACGGCCGGCGAAGGCGCCTGAGGCGTAGGGGCGGGAATGCGCGCGGGGAACCGGAGGACCTGATGTACTGGGATTCTGATGTACTGGGGTTCTGATGCATAAGGATGTTGACCGGAGCCTGACCGGAAAGATCGGCCGCGTCACCGGACGGATCGGCCCGGGCACCATCGGCGAGGTCATGCTGCCGGTCCGCGGCGGAACCAGTGCGTTCCACGCGCACCCCTTCGATAAGACCAGCGTTTTCGCCGTGGGCGAGCAGGTCCTGGTCATCTATTTTGAACCGCCGCAGACGGTGTTTGTGGACGAACTTCCGGATGTCCTCAAGGCCGATTGACCCTCTGGACGGTAGGAGGCGACGGGCGTATTCTGAAGTTCCGTAGCCTCTGGAGGTATTTCTGATGGAAGGCAACAAGCGTGCGCGTTGCGGTCCGGTTTCCGGCATCCGTGCCCGCTTCCCGGTCGGCAACTGGCCCGACCCGCTGTAGCTCGACTTTCGTCATGCCATCCGGCACCGCTGCTTCGTAGGGTTTGCGCCGTGGACGCATGGCCGCGATGAACTGCGCCCACGAGAGGGTGCCTGACTAGTTCCCGGCAACCGTCCGCCTATCCGCGCGCCCTGTGGCGGTTCCCTCCTGAGTTCGCCCACCTGTTTACCCACTCTTCCCCTCCCGGCCACGCCTGCTCCCCCGCACCGCAAACCGCCGCCCGCACCGTGGAGGGGTGAGGATCGCAATCGTCGCCGAATCATTCCTGCCGCTCATGAACGGGGTCACCCACTCCATCCTGCGCGTGCTGGAGCATCTGCACGAGCGCGGGGACGAGGTGCTGGTAATCGCACCGTCCACGCAGGACACGGATGTACAGGACGAGGTCTATGGCGCCCACGTCCTCCGGCTCCCCTCGGTCCCGCTGGCCGGCTACGCGAATCTGCGGGTGGCGATGGGCGGTGTGTATCGGGTCAAGCGAATCCTTGCCGACTACGCGCCCGACGTCGTGCACCTCGCGTCCCCGTTCGTGCTCGGCTGGCGGGCAGCGCAGGCCGCCCACCAGCTCGGCATCCCCACGGTCGCCATCTACCAGACCGAGGTCCCCGGCTATGCGGGCCGCTACGGCGTCCCCTTCCTGGAGAACTGGGCCTGGAACCGGGTGGACCAGATCCACCTGCTGGCCTCGCGCACCCTGGTCCCTTCCACGTTCGCGCTCAACCAGCTCCGCGGCCGCGGCATTCCGCGCGTGGACATGTGGCGGCGCGGTGTGGACACGCAGCGGTTCAACCCCGCGAAGCGCGACGCCGGCTGGCGGGCTGCCGTGGCGCCCGGCGGCGAGCGCCTCATCGGCTACGTGGGCCGGCTGGCGGCCGAGAAGCAGGTGGAGGATCTGGCGGTGCTGGCGGATGTTCCCGGGACCCGGCTGGTGATCATCGGCGACGGGCCCCAGCGGGCCGCCCTGGAAGCTGCCCTGCCGCGGGCGGTCTTCACCGGTTTCCTCGGCGGCGACCACCTCGCCCGGGCCGTGGCCTCCTTCGATCTCTTCGTCCATCCCGGCGAGTTCGAGACCTTTTGCCAGACCATCCAGGAGGCCATGGCGTCCGGGGTGCCGGTGGTGGCCACGGGCCGCGGCGGCCCGCTGGACCTCGTGGAGAACTCGCGGACCGGCTGGCTGTACGAGCCCGGCGACCTCGCCGGGTTCCGTGCCCGGGTGATGGACCTGATGGGCGACGACGCCAAGCGCCGAGCGTTCGCCGTGGCCGCGCACGCCTCGGTCCAGGGCCGGACGTGGTCCGTGCTCGGCGCCGAACTCGTTGGCCACTACAGGGCCGTGATCGGCGAGTCCCAGGTGGGCCGCTCCCCCCGCGTTGCCCTATCACTTAGGGCTGCCAAACCGGGGTTTTAAGCACCCTAGGTGATAGCGCAACTGGGCGGTTGGTCCTCCGCCACGGGCACGGATTCGGCCCCGCCCACGTGTTGACACCCTCTTGACACCCAAGGGAGGCTTCCGGCGCCTATGATTTCCCGATGGGAGGGTTCTAAATGTCTCGTTGGTGGTCTCAGGTTCGCACGGCGGTAGCCGGGTGACGGCGTCGTCGTACCCGGAGGAAGCCCCCGGCACAGTCCCCACGACAGTCCCCCAGGAAGTATCCGCCGCGGTCCCGGGCTACGGGGACCTGGTGGAATCCAGCCCCGACGCCCTGCTGGTGGTGGCCGAGGACGGGACCATCAGGATGGTCAACACCGCCGCGGAGCGCATGTTCGGGTACGTTCGCGAGGAACTCGTGGGCTCGGACCACCGCATGCTCCTGGCCGAGGGGTTCCGGAACGGCCTTGAGCGGCTGTTCTTCAACCTCCGCCGCGGCGCCCACCCCGACGGCGATGCCGCTGCCGCTGCCGCCGAAACTGACACTGACACTGCCCCCGTGGAGGCTTACGGGGTGCGGCGGGACGGTACGGAGTTCCAGGCCGAGGTGGCCGGATCTATTTTCTTCACCGGTACAGGCGCCCGGGACGGGACGGGTAAAGGGACCGCGAGCATGATCGCCGCGGTCCGGGACACCTCGCACCGGCCGGAGAAGGATGACAGCCTCCGCGAGGCCATGTCGCTGCTGAGCGCGACGCTCGAATCCACCGCCGACGGCATCCTGGTGGTCAGCAGCGACGGCGAGATCGCCGGTGTCAACAATCAGTTCGTCACCATGTGGGGCATCCCTCGGGAGATGCTGGCCACCGGGGAGGACGAGGCGGTCATGGCCTTCGTCCTGGACCAGTTGCAGGATCCGGCCCAGTTCGTCGAGAAGGTCGAGGCCCTCTACGCCGACCCCGCGGCGGAAAGCCACGACATCCTGGAATTCCGCGACGGCCGGACTTTTGAACGCTATTCCCGCCCGCAGAAAGTCGCGGACCAGGTGGTCGGACGCGTGTGGAGCTTCCGGGATGTGACCGCGGCCAAGGTGGCCCAGGACCGGATCACCCGGGCCATGGCCGACCTCGCCGCACAGTCCGCGCAGCTGACGGCGCTGGCGTTCCGGGACGGATTGACCGGACTGTCCAACCGCCAACTGTTCAACGACCGCCTCGCAAGCGCGCTGGCGGACCAGCACGGCGGCGCCGTCGACGTCCTGCTCCTTGACCTGGACGACTTCAAGGAAGTCAACGACATCCTGGGCCACCATGCCGGGGACCAGATGCTCATTGAGGTCGGCCGGCGCCTGCGCGCGTGCGTGCGCCCGAGCGACATCGTGGCCCGGCTGGGCGGCGACGAGTTCGTGGTGCTCCTGCTCGACTCGCTGGAGCCCGAGGCGGTCGCCGCCCGGATCGTCGACTCGCTGCGCGTCCCGGTGTGGATCGACGGCACCATGCTGCGGCCCAGCCTCAGCCTGGGACTCGCCTCGATCGGCGAGTCCGCCGTGGACGCCTCCGAGCTCCTGCGCCGTGCCGACGTCGCGATGTACGCGGCGAAGACTGCCGGGAAGAACCGGTACATGCGCTTCAAGCCGGAGATGATGAAGGCCCTCGTGGACCGCAACGACCTCGAGGCCGGCCTGCGGCGCGCCGTGGACAGCGGACAGATCGCCGTCCACTACCAGCCGATCGTCTCTGCCGGCAGCGGGACCGTGACTAAGGTCGAGGCCCTGGCCCGCTGGGTGCGCGACGGCGCGCTCGTTCCGCCCAAGCATTTCATTCCGGCGGCGGAACGCAGCGGCCTCATTGTCGAGATCGGCACCGAGGTGCTGCTTCGCGGCTGCACGGAGCTCAAGCCCTGGCTGGACGAGGACTCCACCCGGTCCCTGGCCGTGAACGTCTCCGGTGTCCAGCTGCAGCACGGGGACTTCGCCGAGCTGGTCATGGCCGTGACGGAATCCTGTGGCGTGGACCCGCGCCAGCTGATCCTGGAGGTCACGGAGAGCGTCTTCTTCGAAGACGACTGCCACGTCATCCAGCAGCTCATGACCCTGCGTGCGGCCGGTGCCCAAGTGGCGCTGGACGACTTCGGCACCGGCTTCTCCTCCCTGGGACGCCTGCAGGGCCTGCCCGTGGACACGCTGAAGATCGACCAGTCGTTTGTGTCCATGATCAACACCGGCACCGAGCAGTTGCCCATCCTGAACGCCATGATTGGGATGGCCCACGGACTGGGGCTGACCGTCACCGCGGAGGGCGTGGAAACGGCCGCCCAGGCCCGCTACCTGATGAGCCTGCACTGCGATTCCCTGCAGGGTTTCCTGTTTTCAGGCCCCCAGCCGGAGGCCACGCTCCAGCCCGCGCTGGACCGGGCGGCCCTGGCCATCGCCGCGCTGCGGGGCGATCGGGTGCCCGGCAACCGGTGACCCGCAAAGTTCCATGGCCGAGGTGCTGGACACGGGGCCGAAGGACCCTATGATTCAGTGAAACGCAATGCTCCGGGCCCTCGGCCGGGAACATCATCGCTCTATGAACTTCCGTCGCTTGGGGGCCGGTATCGTCGTGGGAACTGGATTTGGTGAAGACCTGCTGGAGCAGGGTCCTGATGCGTTCCTGCTGCTGACCGCAGACGGGACCATCGCCTTCGTGAATTCGGCCGCGGAACGGCTGTTCGGCTACCCCCGCGAGGAACTCCTCGGCGTTCAGCACACCATCCTGCTCTCGGAGGAAGCCCACAGCGGCTTCCTGCGGGTCTTCGGCCGGCTGGGACGCAAAAGCCCGGCCGGAAGCCGCCCGTTCGCGGCCGCCGGACTGCACCGCGACGGTTCGGACCTCGCGCTGGAGATCACGTGCTCGCTGGTGAGCGTCGACGGCGGCACGGCCATGGCGGTAGCCGTCCGCGACGCCGAGCACCGCAACGACCCCGATTCCGGCCGCCGGCTGGCCCTCTCCCTCGTGGACGCCACGCTGGAATCGACGTCGGACGGTATCGTCGTGCTCTCCAGCGAAGGCCAAATCACCGGGATCAACGACCAGTTTCTGTTGCTGTGGGGCATGCCGCCGGAACTGATCGCGGCCGAGGACCCCGATGCGCTGGTGCGGTTCATCGCGGACCAGCTGGTGGATTCCGACTCCTTCCTGCAAAAGGTTGCAGCGCTTTACGCGGACAACCTGATGCAGAGCCATGACATCCTCGAGTTCGCCGACGGCCGCACCGTGGAGCTGTACTCGCGCCCGCAGAAGGTGGCGGACGCGATCGTGGGACGGATCTGGAACTTCCGGGACATCACCTCACGCCGGCGCGCCCAGGACCAGGCCCGCCGCGCCATGGACGAACTGGCCGAGCAGGCGGGCAAGCTCAAGGAACTCGCGTTTCAGGACCCGCTTACCGGGCTGGCCAACCGGATGCTCTTCAACGAACGGGCCGCCGCGGCACTGCTGACCCCGGAACCGGTGCACGTGTTGCTCCTGGACCTGGACGACTTCAAGGAAGTCAACGACGTCCTGGGCCATCATGCCGGCGACGAGATGCTGGTCGAGATTTCCCGCCGGCTCCAGAACTGCGTGGGTCCGCACGGCACCGTCGCCCGGCTGGGCGGGGACGAGTTCGTGGTCCTGCTGGTCGGCTGCCGGGACGCCGACACCGTGGCCCAGCGCGTGGTCAGCACCCTGAACGCCCCGGTCTCCATCGAGGGAACCCTCATGTGGCCCGGCCTGAGCCTGGGCGTGGCATCGCGCGACGCCGGCACCGAGACGTCGTCGGAGCTGCTCCGGCAGGCGGACCTGGCCATGTACGCGGCCAAGGAGGCCGGGAAGAACTGCTATGTGCACTTCCGGCCCGAGATGCTGGCCGCGCTGCTGGAGCGCACCCAGCTCACGGCCGGGCTGCGGCGGGCGGTGGAACTGGGGCAGATCACCGTCCACTACCAGCCCGTCATCTCCAGTGACCGGCTCGAGGTGGTGCAGTTCGAGGCCCTGGCCCGCTGGGAGTGGGACGGCGAGCTGATTCCGCCGGACGAGTTCATCGAGACCGCCGAACGCAGCGGCCTGATCCGGGAAATCGGCGCCGAGGTGCTCAGGCGCAGCTGCACCGAGCTCGCCCCGTGGCTCGGGGAGGACCCGTTCCGGAGCGTGGCCGTCAACGTCTCCGGCGTGCAGCTGCAGCACCGGGACTTCGCCGAGCGCGTCCTGGACATTGCGGCGTGGAGCGGCGTGGACCCGCGCCAGCTGGTCCTGGAGGTGACCGAGAGCGTGTTCTTCGACGCCCATTCCCACGTGATCGGCCAGCTCGAGACCCTTCGTGAGGCCGGCATCCGGGTGGCCCTGGACGACTTCGGGACCGGCTATTCCTCGCTGGGCCGCCTGCAGGACCTGCCGGTGGATGTGGTGAAGATCGACAAGTCCTTCGTGTCCATGCTGCAGACCGGCGTCGAAAAGCTGCCCATCCTCACCTCCATGATCCACATGGCCCGGAGCCTGGGGCTGAAGGTCACGGCCGAGGGCATCGAGACACCGGCCCAGGCACGCTATCTCATGGACCACGGCTGCGATGCCCTGCAGGGCTTCCTCTTCTCCCGCCCGGAACCCGGGGCGGCCAGGCACCGCGCGGTCCGGAACTCCGCGGCGGCCATCGCCGACCTCGAGGGCGTGCCGCTGCCAGGGTAGCCGGGGCCGGCAGTAGCCGGGCCTTGTGCACTTGCCGCCGGGCCGGGTGCACTTGCCGCAGCCGGGCCGTTCGACACATTTGATTGCGGCATGATGGCCAGCACGTCCGGGAAGCCCGCACCGCATATGATTCAGTCAGCGCAGTGCGCCTGCTCTCCGCAAGGTGCCCGCTATCCGTATTCATCGCCGGGGGGCTGTTAGACATCGTGGAAGCTGGTTTCGCACAACAACTGCTGGAGTACAGCCCGGACGCACTTTTGCTGGTCGCCGAGGACGGAGCCATTTCCTTCCTCAATGCGGCCGCGGAACGGCTCTTCGGCTACCCGCGGGCGCAACTGCTCGGCGCGGACCACAGCATGCTCCTGGCCGAGGCCTCGCGGGAGAAATTTCACGGCGTCCTGGCCGGGCTGGCCAAGTCCGCAAGCCCCGGCTCCCTGTTCGCCGGCTCGGGCCGCCGCGCCGACGGCACCGAACTCCCCGTCGAAATCACGTGCTCGCTGGTCCCCGCCGCGGCCGGAGCGGCCGACGCCGGAATGTCCGTGGCCCTCTCGATCCGCGGCGCCGCAGGGCGGAACCCGGGCGCCGGCAGCGCCGGGCGCACCCTCAGCGGCGACTTTGCCCGCCGTCGTACTTCTGGTGCCGCGGGAGCTTCCCTTTCCGGAGGTCCAGCGGCTGCCGCTCCTGCGGCGTTTGCCGAGCACGACGACGAACTCAAGGCGGGCTCGCTCCGCGACCCCTTGACGGCGCTGCCCAACGGCCCCCTCTTCAACGAGCGGCTCGCCGCGGCCCTGCGCCGTCCGGATCCGGTGGACATCCTGCTGCTGAACCTCGATGACTTCAAGCACCTCAATGACGTGCTGGGACGCTCCGCGGCCGATGAACTGCTGGTGGAGGTGGCATCCAGGCTGCGCAACTGCGTCCGCCCGCATGACACGGTGGCCCGGCTCGGCGGCGACGAGTTCGCGGTGCTGCTCACCGAATGCCTCAACGCGGACGCGGTGGCCAAACGGATCGCCGAGTCCCTCTACGCCCCCCTGCGCGTGGGCGGCTCCATGGTCCGGCCCGGCGTCAGCATGGGCCTGGCGTCGAAGTCGGGGCAGACGCTGGACGGCGCGGAACTGCTGCGGCAGGCCGACGCCGCCATGACCGCCGCGAAGGCTGCCGGGAAGAACAACTGGATGCGGTTCCGGCCGGAGATGCTGAACACCGCGGCCCACAAGGCCGACGGCGATTCCGGGCTGCGGCGCGCCGTCGAACTGGGCCAGATCTCGGTGCACTACCAGCCCGTGGTCTCGCCCGGCATCGGTTCGGTGGTGCAGTTCGAGGCGTTCGCGCGGTGGGAACGGCACGGCCGGCTGGTGCCGCCGAACCAGTTCCTGCCAGTCGCGGAGCAGAGCGGCCTGATCCGCGAGATCGGCGACGAGGTCCTGCGCCGCGCCTGCGCCGAGATCCGGCCCTGGCTGGCCGGCGATCCTGCCTACAGCGTCGCCGTGAACGTCTCGGGCCTGCAGTTCCAGCACCGGGACTTCGCCGCGGACGTGCTCGCGATTGCCGCGTCCACGGGCGTTGACCCGCGCCAGCTCACCCTTGAGCTGACGGAGAGCGTGTTCTTCGACGCCTCCTCGGACGTGCTGGGCCAGCTGCGGCAGCTGCGCGGCGCCGGTGTCCGGATTGCCATGGACGACTTCGGCACCGGGTATTCCACGCTCGGCCGGCTCCAGGAACTGCCCCTGGACATGGTCAAGATCGACCGCTCCTTCGTGGCCATGATCAAGACCGGCCAGGAACAGCTCCCGTTCTTCGCCACCATGATCAGCGCAGCGCATGCCCTCGGCCTGAAAGTCACGGCGGAAGGTATCGAGACGCCCGCGCAGGCCAAATACCTGATGGACCGCGGCTGCGACTCCCTGCAGGGCTATCTGTTCGCCAAGCCGGCCCCCGCCCGCCACCTGGCCGGGACCATGGAGAGTGCCCTGAACGCCCTGGACAAGGTCGACGCCGCGCGGTAGGCGGGTTTACGGCGGCGCCTGTGCCCTGGTTGTGCTCTGCGCCCCGCTTGGACCCTGGCTGTGCCCCCTACTCCGCCCCCGATTGGCCCGCGCTTGCTGCCGGGCGTAGCCGGATCGGAGCGCGTTGACGCCGCCACACTCTGCCATTGGACGCAAACGGCCGCTAAGCATCATGGCTTAGCGGCCGTTCGCGTCACTTCGTTGGATGGCCCGGGCCTGCCCCAGGAGTCAGAGTCCCGGGGCCGTAGCCGGTTAAAGCAGTCGGGATCCCCGCCGTTGGCGAGGATCCCGACTGGTCATATCAGCGCTTTTCGCAGGCGATGCCGTCGTTGTCACGGTCGAGATCGTACTGGCGGAAACCGCCGTCGTTGAGGCTGTACAGGGTGTTGTCGACGCGGAACGTGGTGACCGGCTTTCCGCTGGTCTTGTCGCGGGCGCCCTTCTTGCCGACGCCGTGCGGGTAGACCTTGTTCAGCTCCGTGCAGTTCTTGTACGACTTCGGCGCGGGCGCGGCGGATGCCGGCACGGCCGTAGCGCTCAGGACGACGGCGGATGCCGCCAGGGACGCGATAAGCAATTTCTTCAGGCGCACGTTTAAGAGCACTCCCCCAGGTAGAAGCCCTCGGCCGCGGATCGGCGAGGGGCAGGAAAATGCTAACCCACGAATTCGGCGTTTCCGGTCAGGCTCAGGCGCCGTGATCCGAGCCCTGGTCCAGCTTGTCGAGGTCCTGGGCCACCATCGCCTCGCTGCGCTGCCACAGCGCCTTGGCCAGCCCCGCGTCGTACGCCTGCCTGTTGGCCTTGGAGAGCGTCCGCTTGGCGTAGTAAGCGCCGGAGATCCAGTCGTGGCCAGGGGTGGCGTTGGCGAGCCACACAAGGGTGTCCGCGCCCTGGTCAGGGGTCAGCATGAAGCGCTTGAGGAAGGACTTGTAGGCCAGGCGCATGGGGCTCGTGGAGTCGGCCGCGAAGTTGGTGGCCACGCCGCCGGGGTGGAACGCCGCCGTCGAGATCCCCTCGGTGTTGTAGCGGTTGTGCAGTTCGGCGGTGAAGAGGATGTTGGCGAGTTTGGCGTTGCCGTAGGCGCGGTTGGTGGAGTAGCTCTTGGCCGCGTCGAGGTCGTCGATGTCGAACTTGGCGAAGAGCGAATTCGCGACGCTCGAGGTGTTGATGACGGTGGCCTGGCTGGCGGTCAGCACCTCGATCAGCCCGGTGGTGAGCAGGAACGGGGCCAAGTGGTTCACTTGGAAGGTCTTCTCGTGGCCGTCCACGGTGAGCTCACGGGGCCCCATGATGCCGCCGGCGTTGTTCGCCAGAACGTCGATCCGCGGGTACTTTTCCTTCAGCTGCGCGGCCAGGGTCCGCACCTGGGCAAGGTCGGCGAAGTCGCTGACAAAGAATTCCGCGCCGATTTCGTTCGCGATCGCTTCGGTCTTTTGCGCGGAACGCCCGACGACGACCACACGTTCCCCCTGCCGGGCGAAGGTCCGCGCGGCGGACGCGCCGATGCCGTCGCTGGCTCCGGTGATGACGATAGTGCGCTCGGGCATTGAGGTGTCCTTAGAACGAAGCGATGGGCTGGTCTTTTGGAATCCAGCCCCGTCGAATTCTAACGAGTGCAACTGAGAGTTCGTTCCGCCGGAGCCGGGAGCTTTCCGAGACTCTGCTGGGATTCCCCGCAGTGCCTAGATGCGCAGCGGCGACCGGAAACTCAGGGCCGTGCCGGCGTTCTGCAACTTCAGGCTGATGGCCAGCATTTCTTCGGTGGTCCGGAGCAGGGAGTAGTGGCTGTAGTTGCCCTGGATAACGGTGCCCGGGACCACGGATGGTGCCACCACGAAATTGGGTACCGGAGTATCTTCGTCAAAGAGCACGAATATCGCCGTGCGTCCCGCCCGGTAGCTTTGGCTGTTCAAGATGACCGGCAGCCATTGCGAGAGCCAGGTGTCGCCCGTCGCGACGCTGCAGTCATGCATGTCATTGCAAACGTTCGGCACCACCACGGAGAAATTCGGCAGAGTGTTGTTGGCGAGGTCGCCCGCCAGCTGCCCGGCGCTCACCGTGCCCAGGGGCACATTGTTGACAGCGCATGCCGCCCTGTCCCCCGTCCCTTGGTAGTAGATTTCGGGGTTGTGCCGCTCGGCATACAGGCCGGACGCGCTCAGTCGGCAATTCGACGGCATGTCCTCCATATAGCTCTTGTAGGACTGGCCGGACGTGCGCACCTGCCGGAAGATATTGTCGGCAGTAATAGGCGGCAGGCCGCTCGGGCTCGAATCGGACGTGACGCCCTGCGTGCTGCCGGAGGTCATGGCCAGATAGCTCGGCAACGAGGGCAAACCCAGGCCGGCGTCAGCCCAGGTGGAAACCGAGGCGCACTGGTTCGCCTTCGTGCTCATGTACGGCGCGCTGGCGTTCCCGATGACCTGTGAATAGGTCTTGTTCTCAAAAAGCACCCACATGACGTGGTCGTACTTTGCCGGAGGGACGGTCGCCGTGCCACACGGGTTGTCGCCGGGGGGCGGAGGCGGCGGCGGGGGCGGCGGAGGAGGTGGCGGCGGCGTCGCGTTCGTGGTGACGGTCAATCGGGGCCGTTGCGTGGTGACGGAAGTTTCCTTGGAACTGTAAATGACGCCGTCAGAGGATGTGTTGCTGATGCGGAACGAATACGTCCCGTCACCCTTAATCGCGCCGAAGAGATCAAACTCCACATAGGTGTTATCGGCAACAGCGCCGCGCGAAGCCACAATCGGCGTTTCCGCAACAGGCGCGTTGTTGAACGTGATCGTGTTCTCACTCCAGGAGTTGTTGAGGACCCGTCGGACTTGGCCGCCTGAGTTGGATGGATCCGTAGCGAACAGCCGGAGCTTGGCGCCAGTCACGGTACTGCCGGCGGTGCCGGTGACCGTGAGCTTGAGGAAGATCATTTCGACCGGCGAATTATCAGCCTTGAGGCCCGTCGCCGTGCGGAAATTGATAGTGGGACTGTCACGCTTCACCACGGCATCGGCCGTGGTAGAAAAGGTCAAAGTGGCGGCTTCTGCGGGGCCGGCAATAAGGGAAATTGTGGCAGCCACCAGGAAGACAACTGACGCCAGGGAAATCCCTCGGCGCCCCACAAAGGACCGGGCAAACCGATGCCCCTTAGTTACCTTCTTGCCCAAGGCGAATCCAGGATCTACGCGCATCGCGGGACTCCTATAAGGTCCGGTCGACGCACCCTGCGCCTTAGTGGTCCGTAGGAATTCAAACCCTAGCCGGTCAAATCCTGCCCCTCAATGCGCATGACCAAAATAGCTGGCCGTTTAAAGGTATTCCCAAGGTCTCCATCGATTAAGGAAATGCCCAAGGTTTTTCCATGGTTCTTACGCATGGCCAGAACTGCCCGCCTGTTTCATCAGGGGCCTCTTCCCAACTGACTCGCAGCAGGGGCCGTTCTGAGCCGCCAAAACGGCCCCTGCTGCCAGTCAGTTGGGTGTTTTGGGCGGTTAAATGCGGGAGGACCCCCACCTTGTGGTGGGGGTCCTCGACCGTTAATGGTGTTCCGGCGGTGACCTACTCTCCCACACCCTCCCGGGTGCAGTACCATCGGCGCTGTGGGTCTTAGCTTCCGGGTTCGGGATGGGACCGGGCGT